>CAZKWG010000055.1:0-18667 GCA_964556105.1 uncultured Enterobacterales bacterium
TCCCGCGAAGAAGAGCAGGCCGAACACCCCGAGCCGGAAGCGCCGCGGGTCGAGGCGGTCGTGGACGCGCCCGCCGAGGGCGAGCCCGATGAACAGGGCCGGGAGCAGGGTGGCGATGCGCGGCAGGGTGTGGAGGGAGAGGGTGCCCGCCAGCAGGTAGCGCCCCACCAGCAGCCCGTTCAGCGCCACCCAGGTCGCGGCGAGCGTCGCCCGGAAGCGCGCCTTGTCCGGCAGCTCTCGCCCGACGCCGTAGACCAGCAGCGGCCCGCCGCAGCTGAACAGCCCGTGGATCACGCCCGCCCCCAGCAGGGCCCCGACCCGCCGCGCCGGGGGGAGGGGACGCGCATCGGGGGCGCCGCCGCTCCGCATCCGCAGCAGCTCGATGGCCGCCAGGATGGTCACGAAGGCGGCGAAGACGGACTTGATCCAGCCCTGGTCGCGCAGCGTGAAGAGGGCCAGCCCGACCAGCACCCCGGGCAGCATCCAGCGCGCGACGGCGCCGCGCAGCACGGCGAGCTCGACGTGGGCGCGGTTCCGCCAGGCCAGCACCACGGAGAAGGCCAGGTTCACCGGGATCAACGCCGCGAGGACCTCCTCGATGGGCATGAACTGCGAGGCCAGCGTCAGCGTGACGACGGTGGCGCCGAAGCCTGCCGTGGCCTCGACCGTGAACGCCAGCGTGACGATGAGCGGCAGCAGCAGCGCCGGGGTCACCTGCTCCTGACCCCTACGCGCGCCAGCCTTCCGGGACGCTCACCGGTGAGCTGGTCGTTCTCCAGGATCACCCGGCCGGCGACCACGGTGGCCCGGTAGCCCTGCGCGTCCTGGAGCAGCCGGCAGCCTCCCGCCGGGAGATCCTGCACCATCCGCGGCGCGCGCAGCGAGAGCGTGTCGATGTCGATCACGTTCAGGTCCGCCCGCAGGCCCGGACGGATGACGCCCCGGTCGTGGAGCCCGATGTGCTGGGCGGTCTCGCCGCTCATCTGCCGCACCGCCCACGCCAGGGGCAGGCGGCCCTCCGGCCGGTCGCGCGTCCAGTGGGTGAGCAGGAAGGTGGAGAAGCTGGCGTCGCAGATGGTGCCGACGTGGGCGCCGCCGTCCGACAGGCCGGGCAGGGCCTGCGGGTGCGTCATCATCTCGCGAACATTGTCCAGGTTGAACTCGCTGTAATTGAAGATGGGGAAGTAGAGCAGCGCCCTCCCCTCGTCCTCCAGCAGCGCGTCCAGGATGGCCTCGAGCGGCGTGACCCCGCGGGTCCAGGCGGCGGCGCCCAGGGAGTCCATGCCCGAGGGCTCGTACACGGGCGACTGGCCCAGCCGGAACATGCGGAAGGAGATCCGGTCGATCATCGAGAGCAGGAGATCCACCAGGGGTGGAATCGACGAGCCCTCGCCGGACACGCGGCCGATGGGCTCGGTGAGCAGGCGCTGGCGGGTCTCCGGGTCGCGCAGGGCCGCCACGCGCTCGGGCAGGGGCAGGTGGGCGAGGCGGCGGTAGGTCGGGTGCCCGATGAAGGGATGGAAGGTCGCTTGCAGGCCGAGGATCACCCCGATGCCCCGCGGCGCGACCTGCAGCCGCGTCCGCCGCCCCGCCGCCTCCGCCGCCTCCGCGCGGGCCAGGATGCGCCGCCACTGCGCGGGCTCCTGGTCGCGCTGAGAGAGCGAGATGGAGAGCGGGCGACCCGGCGCGGCCAGGGCGAGCTGGTCGATGAGGTCGAACTCCTGGTCGAAGTGCTCCGGCCCGCGCGCCAGATCGAAGTCCGAGACCACCTGAATGACCCCGTGGTCCAGCCCGTCGAAGGCCCTGGCGATGCCCATGAGCTCGCGCGCGCTGGCCTCGGACGCCGGGGTCGCGGCCCCGGAGCGCGCCCGGTGGTTGTCCGAGCGCCCGGTGGTGAAGCCCGCCGCGCCCGCCTCGAGCGCCCGCCGCAGCTCCTCGCGCATGGCCAGGATGTCCGCCTCGGTCGCCACCTCTCCGCGCAGCCCCCGCTCGCCCATGGCCCAGACGCGCAGGCAGTCGTGCGGGACCTGCAGCGCGAAGTCCAGCGTGTGGGGCGCGGCGTCGAGCGCGTCCATATAGGCCGAGAACGTCTCCCAGCTCCAGCGGATCCCCTCCGAGAGCGCCGAGCCCGGGATGTCCTCCACCCCCTCCATGAGCGCGATCAGCGCCTCGCGATCCTCGACCCGGCAGGGGGCGAAGCCGACGCCGCAGTTCCCCGCCACCACGGTCGTCACGCCATGCGCGGAGGAGGGCAGCAGGTCCGGGTCCCAGGAGAGCTGGCCGTCATAGTGGGTGTGCAGATCGACGAAGCCGGGACAGACCACCGCGCCGTCGGCGTCGAGCAGGCGGACGCTGGCCGCGCCGCGAAGATCGCCCACGTCCATGATGTGGCCGTTGCGTACGCCCACGTCCGCGCGCCGCGGGGGCGCGCCGGTGCCGTCGATGAGCGTGCCATCGCGAATCAGGAGGTCGTAGGACATGGTGCAATATGCCACGGCTGAAGCGGATGCGCCGCGCCAGCGCGTCGATCCTGTGCCACAATCGCCTGCCGTCCCCTCCCGGGCTAAGGGGGGCGCCAGACATCGGAGGCATTCATGGCACTGCGAATCGGGGTGATCGGCGGCAGCGGGCTCTACGCGATGGAGGGCCTCGGGCACCTCCGGGAGGAGCGCGTCACGACGCCGTTCGGCGACCCCTCAGACGCCTACATGATCGGCGCGGTCGACGGCGTCCACCAGGCCGGCACCCACGAGCCGGTGGAGCTGGTCTTCCTGCCCCGGCACGGCCGCGGTCACCGCTTCACGCCGTCCGAGGTCCCTTATCGGGCGAACATCTACGGCATGAAGAAGCTCGGCGTCAGCTGGATCATCAGCGTCTCGGCCGTCGGCTCGCTGCGCGAGGACATCGCCCCTGGCCATGTCGTGGTCATCGACCAGTTCATCGACAAGACCCACGGCCGGCCGCAGACCTTCTTCGGCGGCGGCATCGTCGCGCACGTCGCCTTCGGCGATCCCGTCTGCCCGACCCTGCGCACCATCCTGCTGCAGTCCGCGCGGAGCGCCGGCGCCGTGGTCCATGACGGCGGCACCTATGTCTGCATGGAGGGCCCGGCCTTCTCCACCCGCGCCGAGTCCAACCTGCACCGCTCCTGGGGCGCCTCCGTCATCGGCATGACGAACATGCCCGAGGCGAAGCTGGCGCGCGAGGCGGAGATCTCCTACGCCACCCTGGCCATGTCGACCGACTACGACTGCTGGCACACCGAGCACGACGCCGTGACCGTGGACCAGGTCATCGCCGTCCTGACGGCCAACGTCAGCCTGTCCAAGCGCATCATTCAGGACGCCGTGCCGCGCATCGCCGCCTACGACGGCCCCGCGCCGCAGTCGGGAGCGCTGAAGAACTCCATCCTCACGGCGCCCGGCGCGGTGAGCCAGGAGGCCAAGGAGCGGCTCGCGCTGCTGATCGGGAAGTACGTCTGATGGGCCCGCTGCTCTTCGCGCTGGCGCTGGCCTGCATCACGCCGAAGAAGCAGGGCCAGGCCCAGGCGCACTACGAGCTGGGCTCGGCCTATCTCGAGGAGCGGAACCCCGAAGGCGCGATCACCGAGCTCAGGATCGCGGTGAAGCTGGACCGGCGCAACTACGGCGCCTGGGAGAAGCTGGCCCTGGCCTACATGTCGCGCGGGGCGAGCGACGAGGCGCTGCGGGCCTTCGAGCACGCGCTGCGCTACCAGCCGGACAGCGCGCAGATCCTGAACAATTACGGGCTCCTGCTGATGAGCCGGGACGAGCCGGAGGCCGCGATCGCGGCCTTCGAGCACGCCCTCGGCGACCTCACCTACCGGAAGCCCGCGCTGGTCCTGAACAACCTCGGCTTCGCCCTCTTCCAGGCTGGCCGCTACGACGAGGCGCTGCGGCGGCTCGACGAGGCGGTCACCCGCGCGCCCAACCTCTGCCAGGCGCGCTTCCACCGCGGCCTGGTCTGGAAGGCCAAGGGGAACCTGGAGAACGCGCTCGACGATCTGGACGTGGTCATCCAGCAGTGCGGGGACGAGGCGCCCGGCGCCTATTTCCACGCCGCCGAGGTGCTGATGGCGCAGGGCAACCGGGTCGCCGCCGAGACCTATCTGCAGAACGTGCTGCGGCTGGTCCCCGACGATCCCAAGCTGCGCGACGCGGCGAAGGCGCTGCTGGCCGAAGCGGAGGACTGATTGCGGGATCTTCAGCGCGAGCGGGAGCGTCTGGGTCTGAGCCGCGAGGAGGTCGCCGCCCAGACGCGCATCCCCGTGCGCTACATCGGCGCGCTTGAAGAGGCTTTGGACGCCGGGAAGAGCCCGCCGCCCTTCCTCTTCGGCTATCGCCGCCAGTACGAGAGCTTCCTGGACAGCCTCGGCGACGGCAGCCTGAGCAGCCCGGAGGCGGGTCCCGCCGCCTACGTCCGCGCCGAGGCTCCCCCCGAGCTCCCGCCCGAGGAGGAGGCCCCGCGCAGCTTCCCGGTCGCGCGCCTGGTCGTCGGCGGCTTCCTCGTCACGCTCATGCTCGTGCTGCTCAGCAAGCTCAGCCTCACGCTGGTCGACGGGCCCGCGCCCGCAACCGAAGACGCCCTCCTCCCCGTCCAGAAGGTCGAGCTCCGCGCGGTCGAGCCCACCCGCGTGACGGTGATCGCCGACGGCGAGACCCTGTTCACGGGGCTCATCGAGCCCGGCGCCGCGCGCACCTTCGAGGGGCGCGAGCGGCTGGTGGTGGATACGTCGGACCTCACCCGGCTGACCGTGCGCCACGAAGGCCTGCGGATCGAGCCCCTCGGTAACCTCACCTATGGTCGGCGCCTGGTGTTCATCCAGGAGAAGCCCTGAGGCGTTCATGGCCGGAAGCCCGCTTCAGTCCAGGGTGGAGGCGATCCGCCGCCTGACCCGCAAGAGCGCGGGTCCTGCGTTGCGGCGCGCGCTCGGCAAGAGTCGGCCAGAGGATATCGCCGAGGCCCTCTCGCACCTCGCGCCCGCCGAGCAGCGCCTGCTCATGGGGAACATCGAGGACGACCAGCAGGCGTCCGACGTGTTCGTTCAGCTCGAGGATCACGAGCTCCACAGGGTCGTCCACCTCGTGGACTTCCAGCGCCTGATCCGCCTCTTCCAGAAGATGGAGGCCGACGACGCCGCCGACCTGATCCACCGTCTGCCCGATGAGCTGCAGGCGCGCGTGCTCTCGGCCATCAAGGGCGAAGAGAAGGAGCAGGTCGAGGATCTGCTGGCCTGGCCCGCGGACTCGGCGGGCCGCATCATGCAGCCGGTCGCCTTCCGGCTCAACGACACCCAGACCTGCCGGGAGGCCATCGAAGCGCTGCAGCACGCCGAGAACGTGGAGATGGTCTTCTACCTCTACGCGGACAACGAGGCGGGCCAGCTCGTCGGCGTCACCAGCCTGCGCAACCTCCTGACGCACCCGCCGTCCACGCGCATCGCCGACATCATGACCCCCGACGTGATCACGGTGAACCCGGAGGCCGACCAGGAGGACGTCGCGAAGATCGTCAGCCGCTACGGCCTGCTGGCCGTGCCGGTCGTGGACGAGGGGCGCCGCATGCTCGGCATCGTCACCGTCGATGACGTCGTCCACGTCATCAAGGAGGAGGCGGCCGAGGACATGATGCTCATGGCCGGTATGGGCGACGAGGTCGACCCAAACGCCGGCACGGTGCTCCAGGCGGCGAAGACCCGGCTTCCCTGGCTCTTTGTCACCATGGGCGGCGGTATCGTCACGTCTGAGATAATCCAACGCGTGCAACCACTTCTGGCCGGCGAGGCGGTGCTGGTCGCCTTCATCCCGGTCATCATGGGCATGGGCGGCAACGTCGGCATTCAGGCCGCGACCATCGCCGTGCGCAACCTGGCCACCGGCGCGTCGGGCTCGATGGGCATGCGCGCCGTGATGTTCCGCGAGATGCGGGTCGGCTTCCTGGTCGGGCTGGCCTTCGCGCTGGTCGTGGGCTCGTTCGCGGCGCTGCGCAACAGCGATCCCATGCTCGGCGCCGCCATCGCCATCGCCGGCGTGGCGCAGCTCACCATGGCCGCCACCTTCGGCACCGGCATCCCCGCCCTCATGTCGCGCCTCGGCGTAGACCCGGCGGTCGCCACCGGCCCCTTCGTGACCACCGGCATCGACATGCTCGGCATCGGTGTGTACTTCTCGACCTGTCTGCTCATCCTTCAGCTCTGAACCCCTGCGGACGGAGGCGCCCCTGGCGCGCAAGCCCCCCGAATGGGAGCCGGCCATCGTCGTCGGCAGCTCGGACTACGGGGACGCCGATCGCGTCATGCGCCTGCTCACCCCGCGCTGGGGTCGGCTCTCCGCCCTGGCCCGCGGCGCGCGAGGGAGGACGCGGCGCTTCGGGGGCGCGCTCGACCACGGAAACCGCGTCGAGGCCGCGCTGCGGCGGGGCAGCGGCAGCCTCTGGCACCTGGACGAGGCCTCGCTGACCGACGCCCGCATGGGCGCGCGCAAGGACCTCGTGCGCACCGGGCTGCTGGGCTACGCCACGGAGCTGTGCGCGGCCCTGGCGCGCGAAGACCACGAGGAGCCCCGCCTTTTTGGGCTGCTGGACATGGCGTCCGTGCTCCTCTCGGCGATGACCGAGCCCCCCGGCGGGGCCTTTCGGGTCGGGTTCGAGGCCAAGGCGCTCACCTTCGCGGGCATCCAGCCGGCGTTCACCCGCTGCGCCGCCTGCGACGCCCCCGCCGACGAGCCCATGGTCTTCCTCCCCGCGCAGGGCGGCGCCCAGCACCTGTGCTGCCACCCCGGCGAGGGGACGCCCGTGAGCCTGGCCTGGCTCCACGCCGTCGAGCAGGCCCGCCGCACGCCCCTGCGCGAGCTCATCGACGCCCCGCTGCCGCCGGGGCCGGTGGACGCGCTGGCCGAGGCGGTGGAGGCCCAGCTCGGCGCGGCCCTGCGCAGCCGACGGGTGCTGGCGGCGCTGGGGGAGCTCCGGACAGACCGGCGGCCCGCGGGGTCGGAGGGCTGATCTCCGCCGCCGCATGCGGGTCTGGTCCAGGCCGGGATAGAGTAGGGGCATGAGTCGCCTTCCCGCGGTCCCCATGACCCTGCTCCTCGCCCCCCTCCTGGCGGCGGGCGGCTGCGAGCTCGTCTCGCCCTACCTGGAGGAGCAGCGCACCAGCCCCGACTTCGTCTACTGGACGGGCACCGTGCTCGACGGCCCCTTCTCCGAGGACGCGGGCGTGTTCACGGGCGGCGTCATCACCGTGACGGACCCGAGCGGCCAGCCCCTGCTCAACGACGACGGCGAGGCCCTCGAGGCGCCCTATGAGGTCGAGGGCGAGCCGGGCGGCTGGGTGCTCTTCGTGCCCATCGAGACCGAGGTGGTGCTGCACCTGAGCGGCGAGGGCTTCGTGAACACGGTCTGGAGCGCGCGCACGCCCTCCGGCCGCGGATACTGGTATTCGGGTGCCCTGTTTGCGCGCCGCGTCGAGGCCGTGGACGCGACCCTCGAGGTCCTCGCGGAGGCGGGCCTGATCGGGGATTCGTACGCCGATCTCGCCGATGGTGCGGCGGTCCACCTCTGGGCGGAGCCGCAGGACCCGGACGCCTGGGTGGGCGCCAGCTTCGCCGTCGTGGACAGCGAGGGGCTCGGCGAGGTCATCGCGCTGACGGTCGCCGAGGACGGGGTGGTCAGCCGCGCCGGCCCCACCGATCCGGTCTCGCTGATCCTCGCCTTGGACCTCGCGCCGGGCGCCGTCACCTTCGAGGCGGCGACGCCCGACGGTCGCCACGTCCTGCTCCCCTGGCTCGCCGAGGGCGGCGATCTGCTCAACGCCAGCTTCCTCACGCTCTCGGGTGAATGATGAAGGCCCCTGCTGTCCTCTCGCTCTCGCTGGTCGCGCTCCTCGGCTGCTCACACGAGCAGCCCGTGGCCATGACCGGCCGGGTCTTCGACAACCCGTCGGAGACCGCCGGCGTCATCGGCGGCGCCACCCTCGAGACCCGCGACGTCTACGCGGAGGTCTACGACGAGACCGTGGCGGAGTCGGACGGCGCGTTTTCGGTGAACGTCCCGGCCGGGCAGTTCTTCACGGTGGAGGTGGATGGCGACGGCTACACCCCCACCAGCCTGAGCGGCGTGGCCGGCGCCGGGCCCTTCGCGGCCGGTGACGGGCGCATCTGGGCCATGCCCGACGCCCAGTTCGAGGCGCTCTTCGAGACCTGGTCCGCCTGCCCCAGCGTGGGCGAGCCGGGCGGCGTCGCCGTCGGTCAGGCCCTCATCTACACCGGCGCGGTGGCGGGCCAGGACGAGTACGCCGTCTCGAACGGGGTCGTCACCCTCTACTCGTCAGAGGGCGCCACCTTGGACGCCTGCTATCTGGACGGGGAGGGCTCCGACGGCAGCGCAGGCACCGTCACCGGCGCCAGCGGCATGTTCGCCGTCTTCGGTCTGCCGGAGGGCGCCAGCTCGCTGCTGATGAGCTTCACGATCGATGACTACACCTACGGGCCCTACCAGTGGCCGATCTGGGTGCCGGGTGACGGCGTCGCGCCGCTCTACCCCGCCTACGTCGAGCTGGATTGAGGCGAAGCAGGCGGATCCGACAGAGATGGCTTGCCGTGTCGACCGCGCCGTCGTAGGGTGAGCGCGTCACGGGCGGGTGGTTCCGCCCTCGTCCGTCCGATTCAGTGGAGGTCCGGTCTCATGGGGCAGATGATCCAGAAGAGCGACGTCAACCCGATCGTCGTCGCGCTGTTGAACTTCCTGGTCTTCTTCGGCGTCGGTTACCTGTACATGGGCCAGCAGAAGAAGGGCATCATCTCCATCGCGATCGGCATCATCGGTGGCGCGCTCTCTTGCGGTCTGCTCACGATGATCTGGCCCTTCATCACGGCCTATGATGGTTACCTGCTCGGCCAGAAGCTGCAGAGCGGTCAGGCCATCGGCGAGAACGAGAACGGCCTGCCCTTCCTGAACAACATCTTCAAGGACTAAGCGGCCGGGCCGCTCGGGAGGGCGCGTGGCGCACGCGTTCCTGACCGTCAATGAGCCCCACGCCTGGTTGATTCGTGGACTGGTCGAGTACGGCTGGCGCGACATCACCGGGCGTGGCGGCGTTGTGCCCCCTGGCGCCGTGGGGGGCTTCGACGTCTCGCGCATCCCCGGCAGCCAGGGGCGCGACGGGCTGATCCTGGTCATGGCGCCCGAGGTGGACGGTCAACGCGCCGATGACCCAAACTACGAGTTTGAGGTCAAGGTCACCGGGCGCGCGCCCAACATCAAGATCGTCGCGCGCTGCTCGGATTGCAATTATCTCGAGGAATTTCCTTACGATCTGCGCAACCCGACCCACGCCGTGGGCTATCTGGTCCAGGGGCTGACCCGCCATGTCCCGGAGTTCGTGCGCTGGCGTCTCAGCGGCGGATCGCTCTCCTGGTCGCAGCGCGCCGGGGTGCCCGAGGTCGTGGGCGACCCCTGCTCGGGCGATCTGATCCGCTTCGTCCAGAACCGGCTTCGCATCCCGAACACCTCCTTCGAGCAGGGGCCGGCTGAGGGCTGGTGGCTCTCGGGCGAGTACAAGCCCTGGGGCTCGGGGCCGGTGGCCTCGGAGGGCAAGGGCGGCGGAGAGCCGACCTATGTCTCCGCCGAGGGTCGGGCCGAGCTCGCCGAGATGGGCGGGGCGGGCGCCAGCGTGGAGCGCGTCGCGGCGCTGGACCACGTCGACAGCCCCGGTGGGTGGCTGGGCCTCGCGATCGGCTCCTGCATCGCGCTGGGCGCGATCGCGCTCCTGAACGGCCTGGTGACCATCTACTTCTTCGGAGCGGGTCGGCTCACGGCGCTGATCATCAACGTGGTGCTGGGCCTCGGGCTGGTGGTGGGCGGCGTGCTCGCGCGCCAGGGGCTGCGGCGCTACCGCGAGGTGCGCGAGCACTGGACCGTGTACCTCATGTTCGCCTACGTGGCGTTGACCCCCGTCTGTTGCCTGTTTGGCCTGCCGCTCGCGGGCTGGGGCCTCTACGTGTGGTTCAAGCCTGAGGTGCGCGCGGGGCGTCTGCGCGGCTGAAGGTCCTTGTCCTTGGCGCTGCCTGCGACGCCTCTTGACGTTGGGCCCAGGACATGCAGGATAGAGAGCTGCGGGTAGGACGGGTTCGGAGTCGCGATGAAAGACATCTTCGGTCTCGGGGCGGCGGGTGGGTTCCCCGCGGTGACGCTCCTGCTTTTGTCCTTGGTCGGCTGTGCGGCCGATAAGACGGGTGAGACGGGCGAAACCGGCGACCCCATCGACAAGCCGGCCCTGGAGGACGCCGACGGCGACGGCTACGGCACGGACGCGGACTGCGACGACGCGAGCGCCGCCATCTCGCCGGGCGCCGACGAGGTGTGCAACGGCATCGACGATGACTGCGACGGCCTCGCCGATGAGGCCGGGGTCGTCGACGGAACGATGTACTACCCGGACGCGGACGGCGACGGGTTCGGCGATCTCTCCGGCGGCGCCACGGCCTGCACGCAGCCCGAGAACATGGTCGCCGACGGCACGGACTGCGATGACGGGACCGCCGCCCGCTCTCCGCTCGCCGAGGAGTCCTGCGACGGGCTCGACAACGACTGCGACGCCGAGGTGGACGAGGTCGGCGCGACGGGCGGCATCGCCTCCCACCCGGACACGGACGGCGACGGCTATGGCGACGCGACCATCACCGAGATCGTCTGCGCGTTCGGCGATGGCCACGTCGCCAATGGCGCCGACTGCGATGACGAGGACGCCGAGGTGCGGCCGGACGCGGTCGAGGTCTGCGACGAGGTCGACAATGACTGCGACGGCGGCGTAGACAACGACGCGCGCGACGCCGACCGGTACTACGAGGACACGGACGGCGACGGTTACGGCGTGGACAGCGTGACCACCGAGGCCTGCGACACCCCGGACGGCTTCGCGCGCAGGGACGGCGACTGCGACGACGACGACGCGCGCACCTACCCGAGCGCCGACGAGCGCTGCGACGACGAAGACAACGACTGCAACGGCGAGATCGACGACGATCCCGTCGATGTCGAGACGCACTACTACGACACGGACGGCGACGGCTACGGCGCGGACGCGACCGGGCTGACGCAGTGCGACTCCCCGGGCGAAGGCTACGTGACGTCCGGCGGCGACTGTGACGAGGACGACACCTCGGTCAACCCCGGCGCCACCGAGACCTGGTACGACGGCTGGGACACCGACTGCGACGGCGCCAGCGACTATGACCAGGACGCGGACGGATACGTCACGAGCGATCTCGAGGACGCCGACGCTCCGACCTACGATCCCGGCACGGGCGAGGTGGTGGACGACGGATCGGAGACGGAGGCCGGCGACTGCGACGACGACAACAACCGCGTCAACCCGAGCCGCGAGGAGCGCTGCAACGACGTGGACGACGACTGCAGCGGCGAGATCGACGACGACGCCGTGGACGGCCGGACCTACTACACGGACGAGGACGGGGACGGCTACGGCGACGAGGCCACGGCGATCACCACCTGTGAGACGCTGACGGGGGACTATATCCGCGAGGGCGGCGACTGCGACGACAGCGACGCGGACGTGAGCCCGGACGCGACCGAGGCCTGCGACGACACCGACGGCGTGGACAACGACTGCGACGGCGGGGTGGACGAGGTCTGCTACAGCGGGACCCTCAACTACCAGTACGGCTACAGCTCGGACCCAACCGAGCGCGAGTGCGATCTGTACTGGACGGCCACCTGGGAGGTCGCCGAGGAGGCCTGCCCGGACTGCGAGTACGGCTTCACCGTGGACTTCGCCTACGAGGAGGACATCAGCGACAACACAGGACGCTGCGTCAGCCCGCGCAGCCCGGATCTCGCCTGGCGTCTGGGCCTGGACGAGGACTACGATGACGCGCCGGGCGAGGCGGCCGTCTGGTACGGCTACACCTGGGACTACTACTATGAGGATGGGGACGTCGACGACGGCTACGTGGTCGCCCCTCCCGCCGAGTACTACTGGTACCCGCGCTTCGAGGCCACCTGGGACGCGAGCACCGGCAAGCTCAGCTTCTGGGACGGCCTGTACGAGTACGGCTTCTATGGCTACGGGTACGAAGACGACGACGTCGAAGTAGACTACGGCGTCGCTCCCGCGCCCTCCCCTGACTACTACTACTTCACGAGCTGGTGGTACGGCACCGCGGAGCTCGCCGGGATCGGAGGCTGAGATGAACACCCAAACCGCGCGTACGGCCATACTGCTCGCGCTGCTCGGCGCCTTTGGCGTGGGCTGCCCGGGGGACAAGGACGGCGAGGGCAAGGACACCGACGGTCCGCCCTCCGTCGATCTGGACAAGGACGGCTACGGAGAGAGCGCCGACTGCGACGATCAGAGCGCCAACATCTTCCCGGGCGCCGACGAGCAGTGCAACGGCATCGACGACGACTGCGACGGCGAGATCGATGAGGCCGGCGCCATCGACGGCATCCCCGGCTACACCGACGCCGACGGCGACACCTACGGGGCCAGCGGGCCGGGCACGATCTGCCCGGGCGCCGCGGGCTATGTCAGCATCGGCGGCGACTGCGACGACAGCTCGGCGGCGGTCAACCCGGCCGCGACCGAGAGCTGCGACACGGTAGACAACGACTGCGACGGGCTCACCGACGAGCCCGGCACGGCCGACGGCTCCACCTACTACCTGGACCAGGACGGCGACGGCTACGGCCACCCCATCCTGACCGGCGTGGCCTGCGCGGTGGGCGACGGCTACTCCGAGGACAACAGCGACTGCGACGATCAGGACCCGGACCGCAACCCGGGCAACACCGAGATCTGCAGCAACCGGGTGGATGACGACTGCGACGGCACCACGGACGAGGCCGACGACGCCGAGGCGCCGACCTGGTACACCGACGCGGACGGTGACGGCTACGGAACGGCGGGAGGGCCGACCCTGGAGAGCTGCGACGAGCCTGAGGGCTACGCCGACAACACGGACGACTGCGACGACTCGAACGACGACGTCAACCCTGGCGCCTCCGACCGCGAGGACGGGCTGGACAACGACTGCGACGGGGAGATCGACGAGGGCGGCGGCGCCGTGCTGGACGGCGGCTACGGCTACGAGATGGACGTGTCGGGTTCACCCGACATCGAGGGCATCTTCTACGCCACGGTCAACGGTGAATGCTATCAGATCTACAGCACCGACGCCTACGAGGTCGGTGACGAGCTGGCCTGCGAAGGCTGCAACTACACCTTGTACATCGCCGCCTCCTACAACGCCGAGCTCGGAGAGATGCTCGGCGTCCCGGAGTGCGACTGGAGCGAATTCTCCATCTGGCCCGAGGTGGAGGAGTTCGGCACGCTCTGGAGCTTCGTCGGTCGAGGCGGCTACTACGAGCAGGCCTACTACTACTCGGTGGAGACCGGGGACTGGTACCCCTCCGTCTACGCGTTCCTCTACCCGCGCTACGGCTACGGGCAGTGGTACTGGTTCTACGAGGAGAGCGGGCGCGACTATGAGGCCGGCATCTTCCTGTTCAGCCCCTACCTGTACTACTACTATGGCTACTATGGCTACGACGACGGGGGGGGGCCGGACGGGGACGTGGACACCGGCGGGCGCTGAGCGCTGGACGCCGCGCCCAGCCTTGACGGCGGGCGCGCGCCGGGACACGTCCTGCGAATGGACCTGAACCTCGCGAGAGCGCTGGTCGGCGCCCTGGGCCTCTATCTGGCCCTGGGTGTCGTCTTCGCCATCCCCTTCGTCGCGCGCGGCGTCCGCCGCCTCGACCCCGAGGCGGGCGCCGGCACGGCCGGGTTTCGGCTGATCATCGCGCCGGGCGTCGTGGCCTTCTGGCCGCTGCTCGCCCTCCGGCTGCTGCGCGACGCGGGTCCTCCGGAGGAGCGCAACGCTCACCGTCAGCGAGCGCGCCCTTGATCCGCGCGCTGCGTCAGTGGCACGGGCGGCTCTGGCCGCTGCTCGCGCTCGGGGTGGGCGCGGGCCTGGCGTTGTCGGTGCGCACGCGGAGCGTGGCGGGCGAGACGCCCAAGGCCGCCCGCGGCCAGCCCCCCGCCGTCGCCTGGAGCGCCGATGGGATGGTGCCGACGCCGAAGCTGGGCCTGCTGCCTGGGGAGACGCCGGTGTTCACGGAGGAGCCCATCTTCGGCGACCCCGGCGGGGCGTTGAGCGTGTACCAGCGCGGCCAGGTCCACGTGGCGGTGCTCACCTGCGATCGGTGCGCGGTGGATCACCCCGATCCGGTCGCCTACTGGGCGCCTGGATCCCAGGGCGACGCCCTGCCCGCCGACGCGCGCCTCCTCGGCGGGGTCATCCGTGGGCGCTCCAGCTTCGAGCTCCCCGCGCTCGTGAGCTCGCTTCAAGGAGAGCTGCTCCTCTACAGCCTCGGACATGGCGTGGTCATCGGCCGCGTGCGGCTGGGGGGCGCGCCATGAGCGCGGGCTACCGCGCCGTCGGCTGGGACCGACAGAAGAAGATCTACGATCTGCTCCTCCTGGGCGGGGTCCTGCTCTACGTGGGGCTGTTCGCCGGAGGCGCGGCCCTTCTCCGGCCCGATCTGACGGCCGAGACGATCCTCATCCGCGGCGTCGGCTCCGCTGCCTACCTGCTGCTGCACCTCGTGCTCTCCATCGGGCCGCTTGCGCGCCTGGATCCGAGGTTTCTGCCGCTGCTCTACAACCGTCGCCACATGGGCGTGACGGTCTTCCTGCTGGGGCTGGTGCATGCCGGGCTCAGCACGCTGCAATTCCACGGCCTCGGGGACGAGAACCCGCTGGTCAGCGTGCTCACCGCCACGCCCTGGGGGGACGCGTCGGCGCTTCCCTTCGCGCCCTTCGGGCTCGGGGCGTTGATCATCCTCTTCCTGATGGCCGCGACCAGCCACGACTTCTGGCTGCGCCTGTTCACGGCGCCGGTCTGGAAGCGGCTGCACATGCTCGTGTACGGGGCCTGGGGCCTGCTGGTCCTGCATGTCGGCTTCGGCCTGTTGCGGAGCGAGCGCAGCCCCCTGCTGCTCATCCTCGTGAGCCTGGGCGCGCTGTGGGTGGCGGGGCTGCACCTGCTGGCCGCGCTGCGTGAGCGCGACGCCGATCAGCCGCTGGACGAGCCCACTGACGCCGACGGCTTCCTGCGCGTCTGTGACGCGGAGGACATCCCCGAGGGGAGGGCGCGCACCGTCTGCCTCTCTGGCGAGCGCGTGGCGATCTTCCGCTACGAAGGCAAGATCTCCGCTATCTCCAGCGTCTGCCGCCACCAGAACGGCCCCCTGGGCGAGGGGCGGGTCATCAAGGGCTGCGTCACCTGTCCCTGGCACGGCTACCAGTACCACCCCGACACGGGCGCCTCGCCGCCGCCGTTCTCCGAGAAGGTCCCCACCTTCCGCGTGCGCGTCGCCGGCAGCGCGGTCTTCGTCCACCCCACGCCGCTGCCGCCCGGCACGCGCGTCGAGCCCGCCCGCGCGCCGCCCGAGGGCACCACGCCGGAGATCCAAGCGGATCCTGGCTTTTATGTGGGCTGGGCCGGCGCCATGCCCCCGCGCCTCGCCGCCTTCGTGCGCGGCGCCGTGCTCCGCCGCCTGGTCCTGGCCGCCGGCGTGGCGCTCGCCTTCGCCTACAGCCTCTCGGCGACGCTGCCCGGCCGCTTCGAGTTCGGCGTCTCCCGCAGCTTCGAGGGGGTCATCGCCACCTGGCCCCACCCGGTGCTCCTGGTGGATCGACCGGGCGCCTCCCCCGGCGACCCGCCCTCCGCCTGGCTGCTGGTCCGCCCCTTCAAGCACGGCGCGGACGACCTGTTCCAGGGGCTGGACGGCCACCGCGTCCGCCTCAGCGGCACCCTGGCCTGGATGGACGAGCGCACGCTGCTCGAGGTGGAGCCGGAGAGCGTCGCCGATCTCGGCCCCGCCGCTGCCACGCTGGACGAGCAGGTCATCGGCCCTGTAAAACTCACAGGCGAAATTGTAGACAGCAAGTGCTACCTGGGCGTGATGAGCCCGGGCAACCTGAGCGTCCACCGCGACTGCGCCGCGCGCTGCCTCTCCGGCGGCGTGCCGCCCTCCTTCGTCGTGCGCGACAGCACCGGCGCCCGCCGCGCCATCCTCCTGGTCGGCGCCCAGGGCGAGGCTGTGGGCCAGGCCGCCCTCGCCGTCGTCGCCGAGCCGCTGGAGATCACCGGCCGTCTGGTGCGCCGCGGCGAGCTCTATGTGCTCCAGGCGGACCCTTCGGGGTGGAGGCGCCCCTGAGCGTGGGCTATGTCTCCCCCATGGCCTCGCTCCCGCCCGATCAGCTCCTCCGCCAGTGCATGCTCTTCCGCACCATGGACCGCAAGGCCCAGGACGATCTTGCGGAGTGCCTGGTCTTCGTGCCGTTCGAGAAGGGCGAGCGCGTGATCGAGGCGGGCTCTCCCGGCCACGCGCTGTACATCCTGCTGGATGGGACGCTCGGCGTCTACCTGCGCGAGGGCGACATGCGTCTGCCTGTCGGCCTGCTGGAGCCGGGCGTGATGTTCGGTGAGATCGCCTTCCTGGCGCCGGATCTGCCGCGGACGGCGGACGTGGTCGGCCGCGAGCCCGGCGTGCTCGCGGCCCTCACCAACGTCTCTTACGAGGAGCTGCGCCAGGTGAACCACGGGGCCGCCACCGCGCTGGAGAAGGCGATGCTCGACGTGCTCGCCGAGCGGATGGCCGACACCCACCGCCGGATGGGCGAGCTGCTGGAGCGCTACCGCGCGGGCGGCTTCGGCTCGGCCATGGGCTGGCTGCGCAACGTGCTGGGAGGTGCCTGATGAGCGGGACCGTCGACATCCTCCGCCGCCTGCCCGGCCTGACCCAGACGAGCGAGCCCGTGCTCGCCGAGCTGGCCCGCCACTTCACCCCGCGCACCTACAAGCACGAGCTGATCTGCAAGGAGGGCGAGCCGGCCGGCGCCGTCTGGGTGCTGGCCAGCGGCGAGGCGGAGGTGGTGCGCACGCCGCGCCTCGGCCGGCGCATGACGGTGGCGAAGCTCTCCCCGGTCAGCCTCTTCGGCCACGTCAGCCTCTTCGCCGACACCGGGCGCACCGCCTCCATCTACGCCGCCGGCCGCGTCGAGGTCCTGCAGATCTCGCGCACCCAGGTCTTCCTGATCTTGCGCGCCAGCCCCTTCGAGGTGGCCAGCGAGTTCCGTCAGGCGCTCATCGTCGCGATGTCGCAGCAGCTCGCCGCCAGCACCCAGGCCCTCTGGCGCCTGGCCGAGAGCGTGGGCGTGACCGAGCCCGCGGACCTCGAGGACCGCATCCTGGCGGCGGACAGCCTGGTCTGACGCTCGGCGATCAACGCTGCCGCTTCTGCGGGGCGAATTCCAGGCTGGCGGCGGGGAACACGGAGACGCCGCCGAAGTTCACCGGCAGGTTCAGCACCTCGGTGCGGGCCAGACTGTAGGCCAGGTTCAGCTCGCCGCGCACCCAGACGGGGTCCTTGCCCACCGCGATCCCGCCCGTCCCGTTCAGGATCGGGTTCCAGCCCTTCTGCTCTTCGAGCTGCACGATCTCCGGCCAGCCGTAGTCCTCGCCCGTGAGGAACCAGGGCACCTCGTAGCGGCCCAGGCGCGCCTCCAGCCCGCCGTAGACCTTGAGGTTCTCCCCCGGCCGCGCGCCGGTCAGCCAGCGGGCCGAGACGTCCCAGCGCTTCGGCTCCTGCAGCTCGAGCCCGGGGATGATGGTGGAGACCTTCTGGATGGGGTCGAAGACGTCGAAGACCAGCCCCTCGAAGCGGTGCTTGTGAAAGGCCAGGCCGATCGCGTGCGAGACGCCGCGCTCGCCGCCGTCCACGACGCGGATCTTCGTGTCCAGCTTGATGTCCGAGCTGCTCAGGCGCAGGCCCAGGTCGAGGTTGTCCAGGACGCCCACCCGGAGCGAGGCGCCGTACACCGTGCCCGGCGGCGAGAGTGCCAGGCCCATGCCCGCCCCGACCGCCCCCGCGAGCGTCTCCAGGGCGACGGGCTCGCCGCTCTGGCCATAGTCGTAGGCGCCGTCCGCCAGATCCACCCCCGCTTTGACCGCTCGCCCGGTGGTGCCGAGGGGCAGGCCGAAACCGACCTCGCCCGAGGCGGAGAGCTGGCCTTGCTCCAGGGTCTCTGGGCCCTGGAGGGTGGCGAGGTTGGCCGCGCAGCCGCCCAGAACGCCGGGCAGCAGCAGGCCCGGCAGCAGGCGAGCGGGGGAGGGGACGGTCATCAGCGCTCCTTCAGGACGAGCTCGGACGCCGCGAGGCGGGCCCGGACCCCCGCATCGTACCCGATGGGAGGCGCCTCCAGGTGGCGGAGCGCCCAGCGCCCGTCCTGGGCCTGCAGCTCCGTGTAGCTCACGCTGCGCGCCTCGGGCCTCCACATGGAGAAGCCGCGCTCGGGCTGCTCGAGATCCTGCTGGAAGTGGAGGTCGCGCAGGTCGTCCAGCGCGCGCGATCGGGTCACAAGCGCTTGAAACAACTGGTTTCGATGGGCGCGGACGCGCGGCTCGAACATGCCGGAGCTGACCAGCAGGAAGTCCATCCAGGGTTGTTCCGTGAGCGTGAGCCGGGCCCCGTCCGACTCGCCCACCAGGACGCCGTGGGACGGGTCGAGGAGCACGGCGCGGAAGGGTCGGAAGGCCGCCAGATCGAGGGAGCGCAGCCGCGC
>CAZKWG010000056.1:0-18397 GCA_964556105.1 uncultured Enterobacterales bacterium
GCGCGTGGCCATCGCGCGCACGCTGATGATGCAGCCCGAGGCGGTGCTCTTCGATGAGCCGACCAGCGCCCTCGATCCGGTGATGGCCGGCGAGGTGCTCTCCGTCATGAGCGCGCTCGCCAAGGAGGGCCAGACCATGATCGTGGTCACCCACCAGATGGACTTCGCCCGCGATGTCTCCGACAACGTCTACGTCTTCGCCGGCGGGCACGTCGTCGAGCACGGCCCGCCCAAGGAGGTCTTTGCTGCACCGCAGCACAGCATCACCAAGGCCTTCCTGAAGAGCGCGTAAGGGTCGATGAAGTAGACGGTGGCCCGCGCCTGTGGCATCTGGTGAGTAGCAAGCTTTCGGAGGTCACCATGCGTCTCGCCGCGCTCCTCCTCGTCTCGTCCTTCGCCGGCCCGGTCGCGTTCGCCCGCGACGGTGGGCCAGGGCCTGCGGCCTCGGAGTCGCCGGGCGCCATCTCCGGGGGCACGGTGAAGGCGTGGATGCCCGACCTCGGGCGCCTGACCATCAGCCTCGGGAAGAAGCAGGAGATCGTGCTCAGCACCGCAGGCGCCGTGGTTCAGGGGGCGCTGGCCGTGGGGCGCGTGGTCGACGTCACCTACGTGGGCGAGCGCGCCACGATCGTCACCGTCCGGCCCTAGCGACATCGGCCCCCCTGCCTCGTTAGAGGAGCCGGGCGAGGTGAGCGATGGTCGAGGTGCGGAGCTGGAGCAACTGGATCGGCGGCCAGGCGCGGCCGGCGTCGAGCGGCGAGACCTTCGAGACGACCAACCCGGCGACGGGGGAGGTGCTGGCGCGGCTGGCCCGCAGCGGCGCCGAGGACGTGAACCTCGCGGTCGAGGCCGCGAAGCGCGCCTTCCCCGTCTGGTCGAAGATGGAGCTCTACGAGCGGACGAAGGTGCTCTGGCGGGCCGGCGAGCTGCTCATGGAGAGCCTGGACGCGCTCGCCCTCACCGAGACCCAGGACACCGGCAAGCCGCTGAAGAACAGCCGCCTCGTGGACATCCCGCGCTCGGCCGAGACCTTCTTCTATTTCTCCGGCTGGCCCACCAAGCTCATGGGCGAGACGATCCCGGTGCGCGGCAGCTTCCTGAACTACACGCTGCGCGAGCCGCTCGGCGTGATCGGGGCGATCACCCCGTGGAATTTCCCGCTGCTCCTCGCGGTGCGCAAGGTCGCCGCGGCGCTGGCGGCGGGGAACACGGTCGTCCTCAAGCCGCCCGAGCAGGCTAGTCTATCTAGCATCGAGCTCGGGCGCATCCTCTCCGAGGCGGGGCTGCCCGACGGCGCCTGCAACATCGTCACCGGCTTCGGCCCCGAGGCCGGCGCGCCGCTGGTCAGCCACCCTGGCGTCGCCAAGATCGCGTTCACGGGCGGCACCGACACCGGCAAGCGCATCATGCGCTCCGCCGCCGACACCCTGAAGAAGGTGACGCTGGAGCTGGGCGGCAAGAGCCCGAACCTCATCTTCGCCGACGCCGATCTGGACCAGGCCATCCCCGCCGCCGTCCGCGCCGTCTTCTACAACCAGGGAGAGATCTGCACCGCCGGATCGCGCCTGCTGGTGGAGGAGCGCGTCTACGAGCGCGTGCTCGAGGGCGTGGTCGAGGGCGCCCGCGCGCTGCGCACCGGCGATCCGCTCGACCCGAACACGGTGATGGGGCCGCTGATCACGGGGGAGCACAAGGAGCGCGTGCTCTCCTACATCGACCGCGCCAACGCCGAGGGCGCTCGCCTGCAGGTGGGCGGTGACCGGACGGGCTCCGGCTACTACGTCGAGCCCACGGTGTTCAGCGAGGTCACGCCCCAGTCCACGCTGGCCCGCGAGGAGGTCTTCGGGCCGGTCCTGGCCGTCCTGCCCTTCCGCACGATGGAGGAGGCGGCGGCCCTGGCCAACCAGAGCGAGTTCGGCCTCGCCGCGGGCGTCTGGACGCGCGACGTGGGCCGCGCGCACGCCCTCGCGCGCTCCATCCAGGCCGGCACGGTCTGGGTCAACACCTACAACCTCTTCGACGCCGGCAGCCCCTACGGCGGCATGAAGCAGTCCGGCTTCGGGCGGGAGAACGGCCTGGACGCGCTGCTGGAGATGACGCAGGTGAAGAGCGTCTGGGTGGCGGTGCCCTGACCTGCGGGCGCTGGCCCCCGTGGCGGCGTGGACCGCCATCCCGTGTCTTCCGTTCGACCTTGGAGGCCTCATGTCGGGTACTTATCGGGTGTTTCGTGGTCAGCTCTACGCGGTCGGGCTCAAGCCCGACGGCGACACCATCACCTTCCTGCCGCGGGATCTGGCCGGCGTCGCGGCCCTCCCGGACGCGGACGGGAAGGTGGGCTCGGTCGAGTTCGACGCCGGCAAGAACGGCGCCGTCTCCGTGCGCCTGCAGGGCCTGGACGCGCTCGAGACGCACTACCAGCCGGCCGTCACCGAGGTGAAGCCCGCGGGCGTCGCCACGCCGGCCGCCCCCAAGCCCAGCGTCGGAAACCACCACCAGCGCTATGACCTGAGCCGGAAGGCGGCGGGCGCGCTGCTCGGGATGCTCGGGGTGACGATCACCGACGCGGACTGGCACAGCTGGGGCTACCTGCGCCGGGTCAGCGTGGGCGGCGTGGTGGTCGACGATCGCTTTCAGGAGAACGTCGAGGTCGTGGTCGTCGCCGACGGGGCCGACACGAAGGGGCGCGTGCTGGGCTGGGTCTTTCCGGGCTCCGCGGCGCTGACGGACGGGCAGATCCTCTCGGAGGCCGAGCTGGTCGCGGTCGTGAAGCAGAGCTGCAACGCCCAGATGCTCAGCCAGGGCCTGGCCTGGCCCTACTTCTACATGACGCTCGCCAGCGCGCTGCGGGGCAAGCTCTCCTCGGCCGCCGGGATCGCCCAACGGTACGGGCGCGGCGTCTGGCCGCTGGACCACACGCGCAGCGGGATGTCCGCGGCGACGGTGACGGCGCTCAACGACGAGGCGGTGCTGATGCCCTACCTCTATCGAAAGCTGCTTCGCTCCTGGCGGATCGAGGTGCTGGCCACCTGGTGGGCCGGCGGCGACGTCTCGGCTGCGGCCCTGGAGAGCCTGCGGGTCGGGAGCCTGTTCGTCAGCGGCGACCCGTACGTCTACACGGTGAGCGACCGGCAGTTCCTGCGGCTGAGCGAGATCGTGAGCGTCGAGGGCGGCGCGCTGAAGATGGCGCGCAAGGCCCAGGACATCGTCTTTCTGGAGTAGCCGACCGGTCTTCGGGTTGGGGGGGGCCTCAGCGCTCCCCGCGCGACAGCAGCTCCCCCACCCGCGTCGTGCCGTAGACCACGACGGCGCAGGCCGCGGGGAAGAGCACCTCGTTCGCCGCGGTGGGCACGATGGCCAGCAGGGTCGGCGGATTGGGGGCCCCGAGCCCCGTGATCGGCAGCCCGAAGCTCAGCCCGAAGCCCAGGCCGACCATGGCGTAGACGATGGCGCTGACGCCCGGCCGGCGGTTCAGCCAGAGCAGGGTCGCGGCGAGGCCGGCGTACTGAAGCCCTTTCAGGCCGGCCGTGGTCCAGACCACCACGGTCGGCGCGGAGCTGGCCACGAGCCCCGCCGAGGCGTTCAGCGCCTGCTGAGCGGCGCGCGCTGTGTGAAAAGCCACAGGTGCGCCGAGCAGCCCCCAGAGCGCGGAGCTCGCCGTGCTTGCGCGCGGCAGGCTGAGGCCGATCGCCAGCGCGGAGCAGACCAGGGTGGCCCAGCTCACCTTGCCCATGGCGCCGATCAGGGCGCTCGCCAGCTTCACCTCGGCCCCGAGCGTGGTCCCCAGCGTCAGCACCAGGACCTGCATGGTGAGCCCGGCCAGGACGGACCACCAGACCACCCGGAGGAGCATCGAGAGCAGCCCGGCGCGCTCGGTCATGGTTCAGCTGTCGATCTCGATGGTGTAGGGCGCCGAGCCGTCGCAGGCGGCCACGGCCCAGTCCGTGCTGGTCACGCAGATGGCCCACTCGTCCTCGTCCGTGTCGAAGTAGTCGCCCTCATAGGAGAGGGTCATCCGCGTGCCCGACGCGCTGTCCTTGGCGTCCCAGCTCCCGCCGTCCTTCATGTACAGGGTGGCCGAGTAGGTGCCGGTGCTGCGGAAGGTGCCGACCACGATGTCGATGGCGATGTTGTCGTAGATCTCGTCGTCGGCGTCCCAGGTGAAGCAGTCGGCGTCCGTGTCGCTGTGCAGGGACAGGCCGGAGATCGCCGCGCTGTCGCCGGTCCAGAAGAAGCCCGAGTCGATCTCGCCGATGTCGTACGGGGCGGCCGGGGTCTCGTTGGACTCGTAGTCGTCCATGAAGTCCTCGTTGACCTGCCCGTCGCAGTCGTTGTCCGTCTCGTCGCACTCCTCGGCCTCGCCCGGGTTCGCCGCCGAGTCGGCGTCGTCGCAGTCGCCCTCGTTCTCGGTGTAGCCGTCGTAGTCATCGTCCACGTCGTTCGGGTCGACCACGGAGACGGAGATCGCGTCCGTGCCCTCCTTCCCGTCCGGGTCGTAGCAGGTCAGCGTGATGATGTGCGTGCCCCCGGACAGCGAGACGGCGGCCAGCGCGCTGCCCGAGCTGTTCGGCGCGCCGCTGTACAGCGTCCCGTCCAGGCTGCTGCTCCAGGTCACGAGGAGCTCCTCGGTGTCGGACTCGCGGTCCGAGACCTGGCCTTCCAGCACGATGTCCTCGTCCAGGCTGAAGGTGTCGCCGTCGGCCGGGGCGACGATGGTGACGCTGGGACGGCCGTCCTCGCCGACCTCGAAGCTGACCGCGTCGGTGCCGACGTTGCCGTCCTGATCCTCGGCCTGCAAGGTGACGGTGTGGTTGCCCGCGCTCAGCCCCTCCCAGGGCACGCTGACGGTGCCGCCGCTGTCGGGGTTGCCTTCCCAGAAGGTCCCGTCCAGATCGCTGGTCAGGCGCGTGGTGATCGTCTCCCAGCTCTGGTCGGGGTCGGTGACGGCGCCGACGAAGGTGACGGTCTCGCCCTCGACATAGGTGGACCCCTCGGAGGGGCCGACCAGCACGACGGTCGGCGCGCCCACCGAGCTCGAGCCCTGCTCCACCGAGATGCTGATGGCCGTGCTGGCGGACTCGCCGCTCGTGTCCACCGCCGTGAGCGTGATGGCGTGGTCGCCGCCCGTAAGCGCCGTGGTGGCGAAGTAGACCGTGCCCTCGCTGTCCGGCGGGTCGGCACCCAGCTCGCCGTCCAGGTTGCTCGCCCAGGAGATGAGCAGGCTGGTGGGGTCGTCCTGCGAGTCCTCGGCGACGCCATAGAACTCCACGAGCTCGCCCGGCCCGAAGGCCTGGCCATCGACGGGGGTGACGATGGAGACGCCGGGGGGCGTGTTGTAGACCTTGACCCCGGTGTCGTTGCAGGCCACGAGCAGGAGGACCGGGAAGAGTCGGGCGAGCGTCATGCGGAATCCATGGCTGGGGCTCTGCCTCACACGATAGCGCATGGTAGAGCAGGATCAAGGGGAGACAACGATGAGCGCATCGCAGAGCACGCCCGCGGCCGAGCCGCGCGACGGGGACGGCGGCGACCAGGAGGGCGTGTGGCGTCGGCGCTTCATCTCGTTATCCCTACTCTTTGGCGTGACGGTGCTCCTGCTGGTGGGGGCGCCGCTCTGGCTCGGCCTGGCCCTGGGCGTGGACCTGCTCAACCGCGCGCGGGGCAGGCCCCTGCGCTTCGCCGCGGCGCGCTTCGTGCTCTTTCTCGGGCTGGTCGCGCTCTGCGAGTGCTGGGGGGTGCTGGTCGCGCTGCTCCTCTGGCTGCGGCGGGGGAGCCTGGACGCGGAGGCCTGGAGGGAGGCCCACTATCGCCTCCAGCGGCGCTGGGCTGACGCGCTGCTGGGCGGCGCGCTGGGCCTGTACGGCATGAAGGTGGAGGTCGAGGGCGACGAGGTGCTGGACGGTCGGCCGATGTTGCTCCTGATGCGTCATGTCAGCGTCGGGGACGGGCTCCTGGCCGTGCGCTACGTCAACAGCGCCCACGGGTACCGGCTGCGCTTCGTGGTCAAGCGCGAGCTGCTCTGGGACCCCTGTCTGGACATCGTCGGCGGGCGCATCCCCAACGCCTATGTTCGCCGCGATGGCGCCGACAGCGCGCGGGAGGTGGCGCGGGTCCGTGCGCTCGGCGACGCGCTCCGCGCGCAGGAGGGGGTGATCGTCTTCCCCGAGGGCACACGCTTCTCGCCGGCGCGGCGGGAGCGGGCGCTGCAGAGGCTCGCGGAGGAGGGGCGGACGCCGCTGCTGGAGCGAGCGCGTCATCTCAAACGGTCATTGCCGCCGCGACCCGGCGGCGTGCTGGGTCTGCTCGCCCAGAACCCAAACCTCGACGTGGTCGTCTGCGGCCACGTCGGCCTGGAGGAGGGCACGCGGCTGACCAGCTTCCTGCGCGGCGAGCTGATCGGCGAGACGCTCCGCCTGCGCTTCTGGCGCTTCTCCGCGTCCGATCTCCCCTTGGACGCCGAGGCCAGGCTGGCCTGGCTCTACGAACGTTGGGCGGAGATGGACGCCTGGGCCGACGCGCACCTCCGAGCGGAGCCTCAGGCGACGGGGTGATCGAAGCGCCGCCCGGCGACCTCCTCCGGGCTCTTCTCCTGGGCGGCGGGGCCCACGCCCGGCGCGCCGACCCGGAAGCTCACGCCCTCGCTGCGCCAGGTGAAGCCGCTCCCCTGGACGAGGCGCGAGAGCGCCCAGCGGCGCACCAGCGGCGCCAGCGCGCGCCGAAGCGGCGGGAGGAGCAGGAAGATAGCGACGAGGTCCGTGATCACGCCCGGCGTGATCAGCAGGACGCTGCCGACCAGCACCATCAGGCCCTCGACGATGCGATCGGCCGGCGGCAGCCCGCGCGCCATGTCCTCCTGAATCTGGCGCAGCACCCCGAGCCCCTCCCGTTTGGCCAGCCACGCGCCGAGGAAGCCCATGAACACGACCAGAAAGACCGTCTCCATGCCGCCCATGTGCTCGCCGATGCGAATCAGCAGGTACAGCTCGAGCGCGGGGACCACCGTGAACAGCAGGAAGAGCTTGCCCATGGGACGAATCTATCCACGGTCCGGGCGCCGAGAAGGGTCGGCGAGCGTCCTCTTCGCCTCGCGCCAGAGCTGGTCGAGCGCGGCGTCGTCCAACTCGCTGAGCGCGTGCCCGCGCGCGTGCGCCAGCGCCTGAACCAGCGCGAAGCGCGCTTGGAAGCGACCGTTCGCCTCCTGCAACACCCGCTCGGCCGGCGCGCCGACCCAGCGGCCGAGGTTGACCAGCGCCTGGAGCAGGTCGCCCAGCTCGTGGCGCACGGCGGGGTCACCAGGGCCCTGCCGAAGCGCCAGCGCCTCCTCCAGCTCGCGCAGCTCCTCGTGGACCTTGTCCAGGACACCCTGGACATCGGGCCAGTCGAAGCCCAGGGCCGCGGCCGCGCTCGCCTGGCGCTCGGCGACGATCAGGGCGGGCTCGGGCGCCTCGTCGCGGCCCTCTTCGCGAAGCATTCGGCTTCCCCTCGTCGAGCGGTTACAATCCGCCCCTAACGCGGAGCACCTGCGTGGCCGACCCCGCCCCCCCTGAGACCTTCGGCAAGTACGAGCTCTTGGAGAAGATCGCCAGCGGCGGGATGGCCGAGGTCTTCCGGGCGCGCGCGCGCGGCATCGCCGGCTTCGAGAAGATCCTCGTCATCAAGAAGCTGGCGGATCGGCTGGCGTCGAACAACGAGTTCACGGAGCTCTTCATCGACGAGGCGCGGATCGCGGTGCAGCTCCAGCACCCGAACATCGTCCAGGTCTTCGAGCTCGACGCGGTCGGCGAAGAGTACTACATGGCGATGGAGTACGTTCAAGGCCTGGATCTGGCCAGACTGCTCCTCCGCTCGCGCGTGCTCGGACCCTTCCCCATCCCGCTGGCGCTCTTCATCGGCGGCGAGGTGCTCAAGGCCCTGCAGTTCGCCCACACGCGCAAGGACGACAGCGGCCACCCGATGCACATCGTCCACTGCGACGTGAGCCCGCAGAACGTGCTGGTCTCCGGCGCGGGCGAGGTGAAGCTGACGGACTTCGGCATCTCGCGCGCCTCCTTCCAGGCCAGCTCCAAGCACGAGGTCGTGCGCGGCAAGCACGCCTACATGAGCCCGGAGCAGGTCGAGGGCAAGCCGCTCGACGTGCGGACGGACCTGTTCTCGCTGGGCGTCGTGCTCTACGAGGCGCTCACCGGGCGACGCCTGTTCAAGGCGCGCACCAAGGACGAGACGCTGGAGCGCGTGCGCCGCGCCGAGGTCCCGAGCCCGCGCGCCTACCGGTCCGAGCTCTCCGAGGACCTGGAGTGGCTGCTGCTCAAGGCCCTGGCGCGCGGCGCCGAGGATCGTTTCCAGAACGCCGGCGAGATGCTGGACGAGCTGAACACGATCCTCGTGCGCGAGGGCCATCGGGCGACCAGCCACGAGCTGGCGGCCTACGTGAAAGAGGCGAGCGAGGCGGGCCAGGACACACGAAACGGCTCGCAGAACGCCGCGAAGCCGGCGGTGGCCGGGCGCGCGGTGCCCCCGGCGGTGCTGGTGGTGCTCAGCGTGGAGGCCGCCCCGCCGCCCCGCGCCCTGGCGACCCCGAAGACGACCATGGTGGAGCTCGCGCGCGCCTGGGAGGGGGTGATCGCGCCCTCGGGCGGCGAGATCTGGGAGCGGGGCGACGGCTCGATGCTGGTGGCCTGGCAGGCGGGCACGGGGCTGAAAGAGTCCGTACGAAAGGCGGTCCACGCCGCGGAGGCCCTCCAGAAGATCACGCTCGGCGCTGGGTATCGGATGTGCGCTGGCATCGCGCCCGGCATCGCGCGCATCCACCCCGACACGCGCCGTCCGCCCGCCGGCTGGGAGCTGAGCGGCCCCTTCTACCTGGCGCGCTGGATGATGAACCTCTCGGCCCACCGCGGCCGCGTCCTGCTGACCGAGGTGGGCGCCCGCAACGTCGAGCTGCGCACGCAGCTCCTGGGGCGCATCCCCATTCAGGGCAGCCGCAGCATCAACCTCTTCGAGCTGGGCTGAGGCCTCGGCCGGCGCGGGCTCAGCCGCGCAAGGTCTGCTCCAGAGACGGGTCTGAGGCGCCGCGCAGGGCGGTGACCTCGAAGGTTGGGGCCACGCGCGGGCCGCGCATCTCCACGCACATCTGACGGGCGACCAGTCGAACGCCCACGGCGCTGGGCTGGAGCGCCTCCATCAGCGCGTCGGCGAGCTGGGCCGCCAGGCGCTCCTGAATCTGCGGACGGCGGGCCAGCGCGTCCACCAGCCGCGCGAGCCCACCCAGCCCGGTGATCTGCCCGCGCGGCCTCAGCGCCAGGGTGGCGGTCCCGAAGAAGGGCAGCAGGTGGTGCGCGCAGAGCGAGTGAAAGGGCAGGTCTCGCAGCACCAGCAGGTCGTGGCTCGCGCTGGGCAGGCGCTCCAAGGAGGGCAGGGGACCCGGCCTGAATTCCGCCAGCAAGGCCGCGACCAGCTCGGGCGTGCGCGCCATCTCCGGGTCTCCCACGAAGCCGAGCCCTTCCAGTGCGAGGGCGAGGTGCTGGGCGGGTTGCATGGGTCTCCGAAAGAGGCAGGAGGGACGCTCTGGCAATATCATGGGGTCGGTGTGCGTAACATCCGCCTGGAGGCAATCATGGACGCGCTCTCACGTCCCGAGACGATGGTGGTCCTCGAGCAAGGGCTCGCCATCTTGATGGGGCTCGCCCTCGCGGCGACCTGCGGGATCCGCGCCTTCCTGCCGCTGTTCGCCCTCTCGATGCTGGCGAACTTCGGCAAGGTCGAGCTCGGCACCTCCTTCGAGTGGCTGGGGAGCCCGCTGGCCGCCGTCTGTTTCGGCGTCGCGGTGGTGCTGGAGCTGCTGGGCGACAAGGTGCCGGCGGTTGACCACGCGCTGGACGCGGCGGGCGTGGTGGTGAAGCCGGTCGCGGCGACCCTGGCGACGGCCAGCGTGGTGACGGAGTTCGACCCGATGCTGGCCGTGGTGCTGGGCCTGATGACGGGCGGCGTGGCGGCGGAGGGCATCCACCTGACCAAGGCCAAGGTGCGGGTGATGAGCACGGCGCTGACCGGCACCATCGGCAACCCGGTGCTGAGCGTGCTGGAGGACATCGCGGCCCTGATCGGCGTGATCCTGGCCTGGGTGGTGCCGATCCTCGTGGTGGGCTCGGCGTTCACCTTCGTGATCGGGGTGTGGATCTGGCGTCGTCGGCGGCGGGCGCCCGCGCTGGCTTGACGCGATGCAGCATCACGACTATGCTGCATCGCAACATGACCCAAAGCGCCGCCCCTTCCCCTGTCTCCAGCCGTGCATGGTTCGCCCTGGCGGTGCTCTGCCTCGTCTACCTGATGAACTTCCTGGACAGGACGCTCATCTACATCCTGTTCCCGCTCATCAAGAAGGAGATGCACTTCTCCGACCTCGAGCTGGCGGCGCTGGGCAGCACCTCCTTCGTGATCTTCTACACCCTGCTGGGCATCCCCTTCGGGCGGCTGGCCGATCGGGTGAACCGCAAGAGGATGATCGCCGCGGGCCTCGTGACCTGGAGCCTGTTCAGCGGGCTGACCGGCTTCGCCAATGACTTCTGGACCATCTTCTTCTGCCGCGTGATGGTCGGCGTGGGCGAGGCGACCCTGGGGCCGGCGGCGACGAGCCTGCTCTCGGACCTCTTCCCCAAGGAGCGCCGGGGCACGGTGCAGTCGATCTACTCGGCGGGCATCCCGCTGGGGGCGGCGGCGGCCTTCTTCGTCGGCGCGCAGATCGGCCAGGAGTTCGGCTGGCGCTGGGCCTTCTACCTGCTCGGCTTCCCGGGGGTGGCGCTGGCGCTGGTCGTGCTCACCCTGCCGGAGGCCGCCCGCGGCAGCACGGAGGGCGCCGCGTCGCAGCAGGCCAACGCCGATCCGCGCCAGCTCCTCTGGGCGCGGCCGCTGTACTGGCACGTCTTCGGCTACGCCATGATGGCGGTCGCGGCCAACAGCCTGAGCATCTGGATCCCGAGCTTCCTGGTGCGTTTCTGGGAGATGCCGCTCACCTCGGTGGGCACGCTGACCGGCCTGTCCATGGCCATCGCGGGTGGGCTGGCGACCGGCTTCGGCGGGGCGGGCGCGGACCTGTTCCGGCGCAAGAGCGTGGGCGGACGGATGCAGTTCTCGGCGCTGCTCGCGCTGATCTGCGCGCCGCTCTGGCTCGGCCTCATCTGGGCGGGCACGGTGGAGCTGGCGCAGGTCTGCTTCTTCCTCCTCGCCGGGCTGGGCCTGGCCTGGCTCGGCCCCGCGGCGGCGGATGTCCACGACATCGTCGGCCCGAAGCTGCGGGGCCTGGGGATCGCCGTCTACTTCTTCGTCGTCAACGCGCTCGGCTACGGGATCGCCCCGCTGGTGGTGGGCGCGCTCTCCGACACCTTCGGCGTCGCGGAGAACCCGGGCAACATGCGCTACGCGCTCACCACGGCGCCGCTGGCCTCGCTCATCGCCGCCCTGCTGCTCTGGCGGGGCAGTCGGGCCCTGGTGCGCCAGCCGCGCTGATCATCGGTGTATGCTTCGGCGTATGCGCTCCTTCCTGTCGCTCGCGCTCGCCGCCTGCTCGCCGTCGCCGATCGCGACGCCTGGGGTGGACCGCGGCTCGGAGGGCCTGGAGACCGCGCAGGCCGTGGACACGGGCGGCGTGGAGTCGGTCGGCGGCTCGGGGTCGGAGACCGCAGACGGCGCGGCGCTGGAGAGCATCGGCTCGCCCCTGGTCCGGTTCGACCCGCAGCCCGGGTTGATGGAGGAGCCCTGCGCGCTCACGCTCAGCGTAGACCTGGGCGACGGGGAGATCCGCTACACGCTGGACGGGTCCGATCCACGCTCCTCGGCGAACGCGCTCGTCTATTCGGAGCCGATCGCGGTGACCCGGACCACCGTGGTGCGCGCCGTGGCCCTCCTGGACGAGGTGCCCGTGAAGCCGCTCTCCACCGGCGCCTGGATCTTCCTCGACCAGGTCGGCGAGCAGCAGGCGCCCGAGGGCTGGCCCGAGACCTGGTTCGCCAGCTACGGCGAGGGGCCATACGAGGCGCACTATACGCTCTCCGGCGAGGTCGTCGATCCGGACCCGGCGGCGCTGGTCTCCGCGCTCGAGGCCCTTCCCGTGCTCTCGCTGGTGCTGGACCCGGCCGCCCTCTGGGGGCGCGAGGGCCTCTACGACAACGCCTGGGAGGAGGGCGAGGCGTGGGAGCGGCCCGTGCACGTGTCGCTGATGGGCACGGATCGCGCCTGGGCGGCGGACGCCGGGCTGCGCACCTACGGGGGGGCGAGCCGCACGCCGAGCGGGTCTCCAAAGAAGAGCTTTCGGGTCGTCTTTCGTTCGGAGTATGGGCTCGGCGAGCTGGAGGCGCCGGTCTTTGGAGACGCGCCCGAGGCCCACAACGGCTTCATCCTCCGCGGCACCTACAACCACTCCTGGTCGCACTGGGATCCCAGCCAGCGCAGCCGCGCCCAGTACCTCCGCGATCCCTTCGCGCGGGCCAACCAGATCGCGCTGGGCTGGGAGAGCTCCCGCAGCCTCTTTGTTCACCTGTTCCTCAACGGGGTGTACTGGGGCGTCTACGACCTCGCCGAGCGCCCCGACGCCCACTTCTTCGCCGCCGCCTACGGCGCCGACGAGTCCAGCCTCGACCCCGACGGCTGGGACGTCCTGAACAGCGGCGAGGCCATCGACGGCGACGACCTGGCCTGGCTCGAGGCGCTGGCGCTGGCGGCCTCGGACGACGGCAGCGACGCGAGCCTGGCGGCGCTGGAGGCGGTGGTCGATCCCGACGCGCTCATCGACTACATGCTGATGAACTTCTGGGCGGGCAACGTGGACTGGCCCTACCACAACTGGTACGCGGGCCGCGCCCGTGAGGGAGGCCGGTGGCGCTTCGTCTCCTGGGACGCCGAGCACACCCTGGAGGGCGCCAGCGACGACGTCACCGGGGTCAGCGACGCGGGCACCCCCGCGGCGATCTGGGTCGCCCTGCTCCGGCACCCGAGCTTCGTCGCGCGCGTCGCGGCGAGGGCCGAGGAGATCCTGGGCGACGGAGGCGCGCTCTCGGGGGAGGTGGCCCTGGCCAGGTACGAGGCGCTCGCCGAGGCCCTGCGGCCCGCCCTGCTCGCGGAGTCCGCGCGCTGGGGGAGCTACCGCAAGGACGTCTACTGCTACTCCTCCCCGCCCTGTCCGCTGTACACGGTCGACGAGCACTGGGACACCGAGCGCGAGCGTCTGCGCGGCCTCCTGCCGACCCGCGCGGAGACGCTGTCGGCGCAGCTCGCCGCGCGCGGCTGGGCTACCGCTCCACCTGGGAGCCATTAGACTAGGCGCATGTCCGAGCGCCTCGACCTGCTGTTCTTCCACGCCTGGCACCTGGCGCTGGATCCACGCGAGCAGGAGGTGATGCGGCCCTTCCCGCCGCTCGGCATCCAGTACCTGGTCTCGTGGCTGCGCGGGCAGGGCTTCCCGGCGGTGGACTGGTACGACGCCACCTTCGAGGCCGGCCCGGAGCGCTTTCACGCCGTCTGCGCCGAGCGCGACCCGCGCGTGGTCGGCCTGTACGGGCACACCGTCACCCGTCCGCTGGCGACGGGCATGGTGGCGCGCGCGCGCTCCGAGGGGCGGCGCGTCATCGCCGGCGGCCCCGACCCGGTGCAGTACCTGGACGCCTACCTGGACGCGGGCGTGGAGGTCGTGGTCATCGGCGAGGGCGAGCACACCGTCACAGAGTTGATGGAGCACCTGCGAGACAACGCCTGGGAGTGGAATTTCTCCGCGCTGCGCGGCGTGCGCGGGATCGCCTACCGCGAGGCGGGTCAGCTGGTTCGCACCGAGGCCCGCCCGCTGATCCGCCCGCTGGACCAGATCCCCTGGCCCACCCGCGAGCGCCGCGACCTGGACCGCTACTTCCAGGCCTGGCGGGATCGCCACGGCGAGACCGCGCTGAGCGTCGTGACCAGCCGCGGCTGCCCCTACCACTGCTCCTGGTGCAGCAAACAGGTCTACGGGGACACCTTCCGCCGTCGCTCGGTAGACGACGTGATCGACGAGGTCGAGCACCTGCGGCGCACCTTCGCGCCCGACCAGATCTGGTTCGCCGACGACATGTTCACCATCAACCGGCGCTGGGTGCTGGAGTTCTGCCGCCGCATGGTCGAGCGGCGCGCGCAGGTCCCCTTCTACGTCATCGGTCGCCCCGAGACCCTCGACCCCCTGCTGTGCGCCGAGCTGCGCCGGGCCGGCTGTTACCGCATGTACGTGTCGGCCGAGAGCGGCGCGCAGCACGTCCTGGACGCGATGAAGAAGGAGAGCGCCGTAGACGACATCTACCGGGCGGCGCGGCTCCTGCGCGCGGCGGGCATCGAGCTCGGCGTCTTCGTGATGATCGGCTACCCCGGCGAGACCCGCGCCGATCTGGACGAGACGCTGCGGATGCTCCACACCATCTCGCCCGAGGTCACCCTGCTCAGCGTCGCGCACCCGATGAAGGGCACCGCCTTCTTCGACGAGGTCGCCGACCGCGTCGAGGACCGCCCTGGCTGGGCCGAGGCCAACGGCGGGCGCCTCGCCTTCCGTATGGACTACAAGCCAGAGTTTTATGAGCGCGCTCAGCGGATGATCTGGTCGGAGACCGAGCTGGTGCGGCGTCTGCGCCAGGGGACGTACGACCGAAAGACCGCGGCGCTGGCGCTGAAGGCGCCGGCATGGCGCGCCGCGGCATGGTGGGCTTCACGCTGATCTCGGGGCTGGCCGCGGACTCAGGCCCGACGGCCAAAAAAACTAGGGCCTATAGCCTACGCGCAGCCCCAGCTCGGCCATCGGCCAGGCGCGATCCGTGTCGGTGAGCAGGCCGGCGGAGAAGGCGGGGCTCAACCGCAGGTTCCCCGCGTAGATCGCGTCCCAGGCCACGCCGGCCAGCACCCCGCCCGCGCGCACGGTCGTCGTGACGGGGGCGACCGGCGGGAGGCCCATGGCCTCCGGGTCAGCGTAGGCGGAGGCGGCGTCTACCTGCCCGCCGCCCAGCGCGTAGACCGGCCCCAGCGAGAGGTGGAGCCCCTTTCGCGCCCAGGTCGCGGAGAGCGCGCCGTAGCCGAGGGCGAGGGAGGTGCCCGAAGGCTCGACGCCATAGACGGCGGCCTCGCTCGCGGGGGCGCTGGTGACGCCCTGATAGCCGAGCTCGGCCTGCAGCCCGAAGGTGCCGAACAGGCGCAGCTCCGCGCCCAGGCCGGCGCGCAGCCCGAGCCCGCCGAAGCCGTCGCCCTGCCCGCCCGAGCCGCCGCGCGTCGTGGCGCCGCCCAGCCTGAGATCGACCCGATGGAGCAGCCCGGCGTCCTGGTCGTCGGCGTCGCGGACCAGCCCACGCGCGCTGCCCAGGTCGCGTTGGAGCTCCTTCTCGGACGCGTTGGCCTCGGCCAGCCGCGCCCGCGCCTCGGGGAGCGCGTCCAGCCGACCCTGGGCCTCGCGCACCTGGACGATCTCGACCGGGGTGCGCGCGGCGCCCTTGCCCACGGTCAGATCGCCATAGCGGGCCACATAGGACTCGAGCAGGCGCTCGGCGCGGGCGTCGGGGAAGCGGGTGTCGGCCTCGATCTCGCCCCAGTCGCGCGCGGCCTGGCGACGCAGCTCCTTGATCTCCGCCTCGAGCTTCGGATCCTGCTTGCTGGCCGCCTTCGCGGCGGCGGCCTCCGCGGCCAGGCGCTGGCCCAGGTTCGGGTCCAGACCGGTGTCGATGACCAGCAGCTCGTCGGCCGGGAGCCAGAAGAGGCGGGCGAAGACGGCGGGACCCTCCTCTGGCCCGATCTGCAGCAGGTGCAGCCCCCCCGGCGCGAGGTGCTTCGCGCTGACCCGCTGGCCGTCCAGCGCGACCTGCAGGCCGGTGGGCTCGGGGTTGACGTGGACCTCGCCTGGAGGCTGGGCGGAGCGGGCGCTGGCCTGGTCATAGACGGCGCGCAGCTGGGGGCCCAGATCCTCGTCCCACAGGCCGGGGGCGACGCGCGCGGCGGCGGCGAAGGCGTCCAGCGACTCGCCGGGGCGGTTGGTCAGGGCGGCGCGGGCGCCGACGACCAGCCACAGCCGCCCCAGGTCCTCGGGGCTGACCCAGGGGCCGCAGGCGTAGGCGGCCTCGACCTGGGTGATCGCGGCGCGGGAGCGCTCCTCTTCCAGGGCGAGCACCGCCTGACGGGCCTCCTCCAGCGCGGCGGCGGGCTCCGGGCACGCGGCGAGCGCGGGGCGGGCGAGGAGCAGCACCAGGAGCGCGGACGTCAGGGTGGCCTCCAGGCATGGAAGAATAGCGCAGAAGGCGGCGCGTGTGACCGCGCTTGCGGTATTCTTCTGCACGACCAACGAGGGAGCCGCATGGTCTCGCGCGCGCCGATGTCGCTCTGCCTGCTCGCCCTGCTGGGCTGCGGCACGACGTTCAAGCCGCTCGACCTGGACGGGGACGGCTTCACGGTCGAGGACGGCGACTGCTGGGACGCTCCCCAGGGCCCGGAGGAGGAGGGGCCGGGCGGGGCGGAGATCTTTCCTGGCGGCGAGGAGACCTGGTACGACGACGTCGATCAGGACTGCGACGGCGGCAGCGACCACGATCAGGACGGGGACGGTCACGACGCGCCTTCCGCGGCGAGCCCTGGCGACGACTGCGACGACCTGGACGCGGCGAGCTACCCAGGCGCCGAGGAGGTCTGGTACGACGGCCTCGACCAGAACTGCGACGGGCTCGGCGACAGCGACCGCGACGGGGACGGCTACGACGCCGAGGTGGTGGGCGGCGAGGACTGCGACGACACCTCGCCCGGCGTCTTCCCCGGAGCCGAAGAGATCTGGTACTCCGGCGTGGACGAGCCCTGTGACGGCGGTGACGACTACGACCAGGACGGCGACGGCTACGCCAGCGACGCGTACGCGGGCGAGGACTGCGACGATCTCGACGCGGCCATCTCGCCGGACCCCTCCGTGAGCGAGCTCTGGTACGACGGGGTCGACCAGGACTGCGACGGCAACGACGGCGACCAGGACGGCGACGGGTACGTGACGGACGGGTACGCCGCCACCTATGACTGGGCGTCTTTTCCGGCGCACCTCGGGACAGGGGACTGCTGGGACGATCCGGAGAACGAGCCCATCGGGCTGGACGTGATCAACGGCTTCCCCGAGCTTCAGGCCTCGGACCTCAACCCGGGCGCCGCGGAGACCTGGTACGACGGGGTTGACCAGGACTGCGCCGGCGACACGGACTTCGACCAGGACGGCGACGGCTACGCGTGCAAATTCTTCCCGGACAGCGCGGGCTATGTCGGGCCGGACTGCATCGACGGCTCGCCGCTGGATGACTACAACCCGGCGGACCTGCCCGCGGCGGAGGTCAACCCTGACGCCGTGGAGACCTGGTACGACGGGACGGACGCCGACTGCGCGGAGGACGGTGATTTCGACCAGGATGTCGATGGATACGAGGCGGCCGGCTACGGCGTGGGCTCGAACGACGACTGTGACGACGCGCTGGCCGCGGTTCATCCTGGGGCCACCGAGGACTGTGGGACGGCCTACGATGATGACTGCGACGGCTCCGACAGCGCGCTGGACGCGCCGGGCTGCGAGGACTGGTACCTGGACGGCGACGGCGATGGCCACGGCGTAGGGGTCGTCGCCTGCATCTGCTCGGCGGAGGCGCCGTACACGGCGACGAGCACGGACGACTGCGACGACACGGACGGGACGGTCAGCCCGAGCGCGCCCGAGTTCTGTGACGACGCGGACACGGACGAGGACTGCGATGGCCTCGCCGATGACGACGACGATGACGTGCTCGGCGCGCTGACGGGCTACCTCGACACGGACGGCGACGGCTTCGGGGACCCCTCGCTGGAGCGCTCCGGCTGCGATCTGCCGGCGAGCTATGTCGCGGAGGCTGGGGACTGCGACGACGGCGACGCGGACGTCCACCCCGACGCGGCCGAGCGCTGCGACGACGCGGACGCGGACGAGGACTGCGACGGCCTCGCCGACGACGCGGACAGCTCGGCCACGGGCGAGGAGACCTGGTACACCGACGGCGACGGCGACGGCTACGGCGAGAGCGCCACGGCCGTCGTCGCCTGCGACGGAGGGGAGGGGGCCGTCACCGTCGGCAGCGACTGCGACGACGACGACGAGGCGCGCAACCCCGGGGCGACCGAGGTGTGCGACACGGCGAACAAGGACGAAGACTGCGATCTTCTCGCCGATGACCTGGACAGCTCCGCCACCGGCGAGAGCTCCTGGTACGCGGACGCGGACGCGGACGGGTACGGCGGAGACGACCGTATCGAGCGCTGCGATCGCCCGAGCGGCTATGTCGGCGGCAGCACGGACTGCGATGACGCCGACGCCGACATCAACCCCTCGAAGACGGAGGTCTGCGACGGCGCGGCGTCG
>CAZKWG010000057.1:0-18317 GCA_964556105.1 uncultured Enterobacterales bacterium
GGTCGGCCAGCGACGTTCGCGCGGGAACCCATTCGCCGTCGGCGCCGGTGTACAGGCACCGAAGGCAGCCAAAGGCGCGTGCCCGCGGCAGCGTCAGCAGAGCATGTCCTCCGATGCCCAATGGCTCCAACCAGGAGTGTATGGCGACCTCCGGAGCGGCGCCCGAGAACATGCGACGGTTGAACTCCAGTTCCATTCCGGCACTGCCTGTGGCGAACACACAAAGGTCGAACTGGCTCCAGTCCAGGTCGGCGGCCGTGAGTTTCTCGACCCGCTTGGTGTGGGCGCGTACATACAGGTATGGGACGCGATCTCGAAGGTCAGCCGCCAGCGCGGTCGCTTTGTTGATGCCGATGAAAGACCGGCTGAGGTGATGCCGAAAGGTGTTCTCCGCCTCGAGCGTGTCCCCGTCAACCAGCTCGAGGTGCCCCACGCCGGCGCGCGCGAGCTCGGCGGCGATATAGCCGCCGACGCTACCGCAACCGATCACCACCACGCGGCGCTGGTGTAGCCCCACCTCGGCGCCACCTCGTGGTCTCAGAAAGTCCCAATCGCGGCGTCGAATCACCAGCGGCGTGGCCCTACTCGCGCGGCCGCGGGGATCCAGCGGATGCGCGCTGGTCACGCCCTGGAACCAGACGCCAAACAGCGTATGCCCGCCGTGCCGCCTGGGTAGGCTGAACACCACCGTGTGCTCACCATGCCAGCGCCGAATGTTGCGCTCGATCGCGCCGCGGGTCTGCGGGTCCACCAGAGTCAGAACCCGGTCACGGTAGTCGCGATCCTGCCACACCTCGCCAGGGAGCGGTGGCTGAAGGAGAGCACCTGGTGGCAGCGGCACGAACAGCCCGTCATTCCGGATGTCGCCGCACCACGGCTGCTGGGCGTGGTACGCTTGATAGACGCTCAGCGCGTCGGTAACCATGATCGGCGTGTGGTTGTGCTGGCTCTGCTTTTGAACCTGCAGCACCCGAACATGGCCGAGCGGGCTCACATGGCCATTCACAGCGCGCGCGGATGGCTGTTGTCTCCAGTACGCCTCAAACTCTTCTTGGACATCGGTGATGCTCCGACCCGACAAGCCGTCCGCCAGCACCCCGCGGGCCCGCACGACCAACTCGATGAGGGCCTGCGCGGGGCGCTCGGGGTCCAGCAGGATGGTATCGTGTCGCGCTACGCACACCGAGCCCGCGCTGTCCACATGGGGGAGCAGACCGTAGCGCCGAGGGGACAACAGCCGTAGCGTAGGCGCTACGGCAGGGAAGTCTGCGCAGAGCTCGATCACGAGGCGCAGATCGCGCCCCTCGACCCGGACTTGCCCGGAGATCGTCGAGAGCCCGTCGTCCGAACGCTCCGCAACCACGTCTCCGAGCGCCCCCACAAGGGAGAGTGCCTCTGCGAGACCCAATAGGGTCCAGGACTGTTCCTCAGGCTGAGACATTGGAAGAGATCACCGCGGGTCCGACGGACTTCGCCGTCTCCTCTTTGCTGGGAATAGGGAAGTCCGAGCCGAAGACTTTGCTGAGGATCGTGCAGGCGACGACGGGATCGGTCTCACGAGAAGCGTCGTCCAGCGCCTGCTTGAGCGTCTGAAGCTTGCCCCGGAAGGCGCTCATCTGCTTGTTGGACATGCGATTGAACGGATCGTTTCCGGGCGGGACCGGAAGCGGGCAACAGAGGCGGTAGGCGTACTCCCCCTCGTGCACCGTTGGTACAAACTGCATCTGCATGTTGTGTACCAGCGAGCGGGTCGCTTCGAGATCGTTGTACTCGCGCGCGCCGGTCATCCAGTCCGTGACGGTGAAGTTCGGCGAGAACCAGCGATAGGCCGCGCTGGTAAGGCCGATTCCACGAGGTGCCGCCTCCCCATCCGAGCGAAAATTCTCATCCTTCCAGCGTTTCAGGCAGCAGATGACGCGTCTGAACTGCGCCTGGTCCTCGCCCTCGAAGCGCTTGCACATGAGGCCGACCAACGCCAGCGGGTCGGACTCCTCCCAGATTCGGTTCTCGGCCGCCGATCCCGAAAAGCCCTTGGCAAGGTAGGTCTTGCCGTCCGAGTTGCTTCTGCCATCCGAGTAGACCGCGAGGTCCAAGTGATACGCCAGCTCGCCAGCCACGGTGTACCAGACCGTCACGCAGGGGCGGCGCATCATCACGTTGTTGGTGTGATCGTCCAGCGCTTCGAGTACCCACTCCTTGACGGTCACCGGGTCGGGCTGATCGGCGATGCTGAGGTTGAAGCGCAGCGCCACGTCCAGGTCAAAGTCCCCGTTCAGAGGCTTGATGCCGGTACCCATGGCGTAGCTGCCCTGGTTGGCCTCCTGAAAGGTCGGCACTGGCTTGTTCTCTGCGGTGAACCGCTCTTTGAGACGAGCCCTGAGCTTGTTGAGCACGATGTCCCGCTTGTCGCGCAGCAGGGCATGCTCGTCGTTCCAGTTGAGCTTGATGGTAGCGTGAAAGATACGAAACTGCTTCTGAACCACGGATGCCATGTTGAACTCCTTTACGACGATGCATGGCGACCTGGGGGCGCGGTGTGCAGCTTTTTTTTATTTCTGCACAGCCTGGGTCTCGGCTGCCATGGCCGCGTGCGGGATCAAGCCCGTCTATCCAGGAGCAGTCGTGCCGCATCTCGTACTCAACGCGCTCAAGGTTCACTTTGAGCCCTCCACCATCCCAGCCTTCGAGAAGCCCTTTCACTCCACCGAGGAGGTTCGCGACCTGCGGCAGCGCCTTGGCTCCGAGTGGTTCTTCTACTTCGAGGGAGAGCGCATCTACGGCCTGCCCAGGGTAGAAGCTCCAAAGAGCCGGTTCGGGGAGCCCACCACGCTCACGATCGCTGAGCATCCCGGCCTTGCGAAACTGCTGGTCGAAGAGGCACTGCCTGCCGTCTTTCACTCATACAAGCCGCTCTTCCTACGTCCGCTGACGATCGTGTCTGGGAGGAAGGACCAGGATCGCGTTGCGCGGGCCGCGTCCACGCTGAAGCTGAGCCATCCCCTCCTGCACCACTTCACCGTATTCCCCAAGCTGGAGGTGCAACCCCGGCTCGTGGACCCTGATGATCGGGGACTTCGTGTGGCGATCTTCCTGGAGCTGAGCAGCCGCTGGGAGATCTCAGCGCCCCTGGAGGTGCTCTCCGCCGCAGGCGTCAACCTTGGGGGCCTTCATGTCGTGCGGCCCGAGCCTGCACCAGACGAGCGCCGGCTGGTCGGGAAGCTGGATCGGCTGGACGGGGCGATGGCGCTGCTCTCCGAGTCCTTCGATGGCACCCAGCAGGTCCCGGCTGCGGCGGTTCGGCTGGAAGGGCGGCGGGACGCCTGCATGCGCTGCCTGACCAGCCTGCTCGGGCCCGAGCATGGAGGGCGCCTGGCGGAGGAGATTGATCTCATCTGCGACCTCGATGGGACCGGTCCGGCCGTGATGGAGCGGATGGAGCCCATCATCGGTCACCTGAAGAAAAGGCCCATCGCGCTCCCGGGGGGCCTCAGCGCGCGCGTCGGCGACCTTATCGAGCTTCGCCTCGGCCCAGGGGTGGGCAGACCTCCGGTGCCGGTCGAGTACTGCTTCGACGCCGCGAAGACCCAGCGCGATCGCGACAACTGGAAAGGTCTGCGGCGCTTTGGACCCTTCAGCCGCGACACCATCGGACAGGGCTCTCCGAAGGTGGTGATCCTGTGTGATGAGCGCGCAAAGCTGCGCGTAGAACAGTTCGCGCGGAAGCTCCGCGACGGTGTCCGAGCTGCAGGAGATGTCTTCGACGCAGGATTCAGGTCCATCTATCACCTCACGGACACCCGATTCGACGTGGTACCCCTCTCATTACAAACCGCGGACCGAGCCGGGCTGGCCCGGCGGTACCGCGACGAAGCGCTCCGCGTGGTGCGTCCCGACAGCAAGCCCTCCGCGGCGATCGTGATCCTCGACGACGCGGACGCCGACCTGCCCGATCACATCAATCCCTACTTGTATGCGCGCGCGGGTCTCATGATGATGGGGGTGCCTGTGCAGGCGATACGAATGTCCAAGGTCCTAAGGCCGGACTTCGACCTCCAGTACATCCTCCAGTCCCTGTCCATCGCGCTGTACGCAAAGCTCGGCGGCGTACCATGGACTGTGGTGCATGATCAAACACTGAACGACGAGTTGGTCATCGGCCTGGGCACTGCGGAGATTCGGGCGAGCCGCTTCGTCGAGCGTCAGCGGGTGGTTGGCGTGACCACCGTGTTTCGAGGGGACGGCAACTACCTCGTAGGCAACCTGTCGCGTGAGTGCGCGTACAGTGAGTACCCGGCTGTGCTTCGAGACACGACGCTGGAGGTGTTGCGATGGGCACGCGCGCGCAACGGCTGGGCTCCGGGCAACCACATCCGGATCGTGTTCCACTCCTGGAAGCCGCTCAAGAATGTCGAGATCGCCGACATCGTATCCAGGGCCACTCGCGAGGTCGGCGAAGATCTGAACCTGGAGTTCGCGGTGTTGACCATCGCGCAGGAGCATCCCATGTGCGTCCAGGACCTCCAACAGCGGGGCTACATGAAGAAGGGCGACCCGGCTCCGCGAGGCGTGGGCGCGCCGGGCCGCGGCACGATCCTTCGCGTTCGCGAGGATGAACACCTGGTGTGCACGCAGGGCCCGCAGCAGATGAAGGAGATGTCCCAGCCCCTGCCATCACCGCTGCTGGTCCGCCTGAACCGTGGCCACGAGCTGCGACGCACGGACCTGTGGTATCTGTCCGAACAAGTGCTCAAATTCACGTCGCTCTCGTGGAAATCGAAGCTGCCCGCTCCTCTTCCTGCGACGGTCTACTACTCCAAGTTGATCGCCGAGCAGCTTGGGCGTATGAAGGCCGTGGACGGCTGGTCGCCGCTGACGCTGAACCAGATGTTGCCGGAGAGCAAGTGGTTCCTCTGAACATCGTCGACAGCGGGCTCTCTCCTGCCCTGCGCAGTCTGGCGGACCGCTGCGCTGGGGAGACTGGATTCTCGCCTTCTGGTGCTTTAATCCGCTATCTGCTCAAGAACAGCCAGCGGACGCCCAGGTCGAGCCTTGACCCAGATGGCCACCATTCGCGCATCACGGAGTCGCCTGTGCTGGCGACCTTCGGCATTCTCGCGGTCTTGGATGGACCAGGCTCCAACTTGTCGGCGACGGAGTGGACTAGGGCGAGACTACACCTCGCCCGCCGGAAGATGCCGCATGGAGACCGTCAGTGGTTTCTCTTTCGCCCTTGGGAGCTTTATGGACTCGCCCTCGGTGTTCACGCGCACCGCGACGCTGATCCCGAGGGGTCGACCTGGTTGGCGGAGCTGCTGCGGGCAGGCATGGAGCAGGTCGGGGGGAGCAGGTTGGAGCATCAGATCGCGTTCAACCTGGCGTCCGCTTCCTGTGAGGCTGGTGTCGCTTTGCCGATCATCGCCGAGACGTCCACCCTCACGTCACCGGACCTGGCCATGCTGATGTGGGCGACAGGACAGTTGGGCGAGCGGGTCTGCACCATCCGCGGCGACGATCCGCCGGAGGTCGTCCTTCTGGACCGGATCTTGAGAGATGGCGTGCAGGTGACCGAAGCCCTGCCTGCCGCCTTCACCCTGGTCGCGATGGAGTTGGCCATGGACCTCCTCAGGAGGCACATGACCGAGGCGATCCGCGGCTCGGCGAGTGGAAACACAGTCTTCGTGGCGGAGCAGATGCAGGTCATCCAGGGTGGCGGAGGGACACAGCTCAACCAAGGCCCGACCGTCGCAAGAGCGCCTGAATGAATTCCGCCGTGACCGGGTCACCCGATGCGCCCTGGTTGACCTGAATACCCGGGCCCGACACCACGACCTGCATCGTGTTGGCGACGAACGTTCCCTGACCCGCCGTGACGGGCTGCACACCTGCGCCTCCTGCGCCAGGCTTGAGGACCTCCGAGCCTACCGCACCGGACTCCGCGCGCAGCGGTGCCACCAGTCGGAACCCAAGCGCGCGGTTGCCTTCCCTCGAGGGCGCAAAGCTGCGCGTGCTCACGTCCACCAGGCAGGACTCGATGTCCCACCCACCACCCCGCACGACACGTGGAGTGTCCGGGCGGTCGAGGCGGAGGTCCATCCAGGATCGTCCGTCTGGTCCGAGTACACTCCCAGCGGCGACGTCAACATGAAGTCCGTCAGGCCAGCCGATGGCACCTCGTCCTGGCCATGGATCAATACACCACTCCCAGACGTTGCCGAGCAGGTGATGCAGGCCGTTCCCTTCGGGCGTGCTCGCTCCGACCGGCCCCACGCCGCCTCCAGTGTCCCGGTAAGGTCCCCGGGAACCCTCTCTCTCTGCCCATGCGGCTGCGAGCGCCCACTCAGCCTCAAAAGGCAACCGGAAGCCATCGCCGCCGGTGAGTCGCACCTTGCCGCTTCCCTCGATCTCCACGGCCGGGGCGCGACCAGACACGAGGGACAACGCCTTTGCGAAGTTCAGCGCGTCGGACCACGTGACGTTGACAACCGGGAGGGAGGGGTCGGCGCCAGCGCGATCTACCAGGCCTGCGTCCGGCAGGCGCCGCCGCACCTCTTCCCACTGGCCGACCGTGACGGGAGTCGCGAGCATGATGAACGGATCCACCTGTACACGATGGTCGGTGCACCCCATGGGGCCGCCGTGCTCGCCCGGGGGCGCGAGCACGGCCACACCCCCTGGCACCTCAACTGTTGATGGCAAGGACGCCGGCCAGGGTCCTCCCCACATGTCCAGGCCCTCCGTGAACGCGTTGTTGGCGAAGTCATACACATAGACTGCTGAAAAGACGCCTGGGTGCGGCTGACGTCCCAGCTCGACGCAGATCGGGATCGGCGCAGCCGCGAAGATGTGCAGACGAGCATCTCCACCATGAACGCTGTTGATGTCGTCAAGGAGGTGACGCCACACAGAGTTGAACGCCTCGAGCTGCTCCCTCGTCTTGAGGAACGTCCGATCCGGGTATCGAACGCCGATCGCATAGATCACCGCCTCGCGCGCACCGAGGGCTGTCCACACCTGCTCGTCCTGAACACGCGCGCTGAAGCAGACCTTGATGGCCACATCCTTCACGCGCGCGCGTAGGGGATCAACCTGACTCACCTGGACCTGTGTGTCTGCACGCGCGTCCTCTTGCCATACCCAGCCCTCGCTGGGCACCCTATGGCGCTGGTAGAGATGAAGCCTGCGGTCCTTGCTGCCGATCAGCCTCCCGAGCATCGCCAGTAGAGGAATACTGGCGAACGCGAAGATGTCGATCCGCGAGACCGACCGATCAGTGATGACTGGTCGCAGCGCATCCATCATGGCTCGAAGTGACGCTGAGGCTGCTGACATCCTCCTGCCATCCCAGCCGGCTTCAGCCAGGTCGACATCAAGGATCCTGAGGTGCGCGCTCGGTCCGTGGCTGACCTCTAATACTTCGGCGTCGGTGATGACGGTCGGTTGCTGCCGGATCGGGGCAGTGAACCGTAGGGCGATCATCAACTTCTCTTCGTCGGGCACAGGACCTCCTCGTGGGCGAGCACCAGGGCATGGCGGATCGGGAGCTCGCTGTGCAGCTTTCTTTTCAGCACACGCCTGCGCTCGACCGCCATTTTCCGACGTGGCGTTCAACCCGGCGCTGCCTTCCTATCGGAGTCATTGGGCACCATGGCCAATATCCAACGCCAACTTCTCGCCTTCCACGAGGGCATCAAGCTCGACAACTTCGATGAGAACGCCGTCCTGCGCGAGAAGAGAGACATCCTGCTGGACAGGGTGCGCGCGAACATTGCCCGCGATTTCGCCGAGCGTAGTGCCCGGGTCCCCTCGTTCACACTGCACAATCAGGGCAGCTACGCCATGGGCACCGGTGTAAAGCCCGTTGACAACGACTACGACATCGACGTGGGCCTGTTTTTCAACATCCGCGCCTCCGAACACAACCCGGTTGACGTCAAGCGGTGGGTAGAGCGGGCCCTGCATGGACACAAAGTCGAGCTACGTCGGCCCTGCGTAACCGTCTGGCACCAGAGGCAGGGTGAGCCCATCTACCATGTGGACTTCGCCATCTATTCCTCCGCGGAGATGAACCCGGATCAGCGGACCCGGCTTGCAATGGGCTTCGTGGGCTCTGAGGCGGCCACCCAGGTGTGGGAGCTGGCCGATCCTGTCGGGCTGGTAGAGAAAGTCAACAACCGCTGGGTCGGCCCGAATCAGGGCCAGTTTCGTCGTGTGGTTCGGTACCTTAAGCGCTGGGCAGACGAGCGCTTCTCCAGCAGAGGAATAGGGGCGCCTGTAGGCATCGGACTTACCATCGCCGCCCTTGAAGGCTTCCGTCCCACACGCGGCTACGGCGAAGGCGCCGATCACGATGATCTGGCCGCGACCCGCGCGATGGCAGACTGGCTGATCGGACGGTTCCAGAGCGTCTATACCGGTTCGGGCTTCGCAGAACGGCTGGTGGTGAAGACGCCTGTGGCTCCCCATGACAATCCATTTGAACGAATATCTAACATCAAGATGATGGATCTCAAGCAGAAGTTGATCGAGCTGCGCGCGGCACTCGATGAAGCCAGCCAGAGCGTAGACCCCGCTCGGGCACTTGCTGCGCTACGTCCCCACTTTGGCGCCAGCCTTCCCCAGTGAGGAGAACGCTCATCCCGGTCCGAGTGCTCGCAGCCAGGTTCCGGGGCTGAGCTGCAGAACGTCTCCTGCGACGATGGCCAGCCGGCCCCGAACATCCACGGCGTCGCGAAGGTGCGCTCCCCGAGGCACGCACCTTGTGCGATGGATCAGATCCACGCACCCCGCTCCAAGAAAAACCAGGTGTTGCCTCCGTAGATCTCTATCTATGACCGGAGTGTCGCCGTAGAGCGCGTGCTGGTCAGCGACCTGCTGGTGCCAGCGCCCCAGGCTCTCTCCAGGGGCCATCTCCACACGGCGCCCGTCTTCAGGTCCCCACAGCACCTCGAAGCGGGCAGCGGGCACGGCCTGATCAAGCTGCCCCCGTGACCCCACGCTGGCCTGGCTGATCTGGGAGCCCATGGGATCCCAACGCACAGTAGCAAGGGGGCGGTCAGCCAGTAGCTGCAAGGCGTGCGTCGGATCGTCGATCAGCGCCGCTGCGAGGTCGTCCAGCTCAGGGCGTTCTGATGCGAGCGCAGCAGCTAGCCTGCGCAGACGTGGCGTGCAGAGGAGCGCTCCGCTCACCACCGGGCCTGGGTCATAACCAGCATGAAGGCGGCGTGCGAAGGTCACTTCCCAGCTTACAAGGGCGCGTCGGAGGCTGCCGGCCAAGCCTCGTGCTCGCTCCGGCCAGGCGTGCAGCAGGTGCTCCAGCCCGACCCATCCCGAGGGCGCCCCAGCAGCATGCGCACGCGCCAGCACGGCGCCGAGCTCTGTGCCCACCAGCGGCCAGCCATCCGGTCTCCAGCGCCTGATCACCTGCGGTGCGGTCAGGGTGGAGAGCCGAGACACATGCAGCCTGAAGGTGCTCGGTCGGCTGTCCGGGTGAGGCACCAGCAGCCGCCCGACCGCCAGCCGCCCCAGGCGCGCGGCCGAGGCCAGCGAGGCTTCGGCGCTGAGCGCGCTCACGAACGCCTGCGTGAAGCACACCAGCGCCTCGGCACTTAGTGGCACCGATGAGGAGACCACAGACGGCGCGCCCGCTTGAAGCAGACGCCCCGTAAGATCATGAATCTGACCTTGCGTGGGCGCGCCGCCGCCACACACGCCGAGGACGACGCCGATCTGATGGGCGCGCCCTTCGATCAGCATCGGCACTATGGTGCCGGGGCCGCTCACACCCACCCCGAGGTGCAGGATCGTGCCTTCGGAGATGTGCTCCCCATGGCACACGACCATCACGAGATCGGAGGTGTCACCGTCGGGCTGAGGCAGCACGGCGTCCAGGCTGGTCGCGAGCACGACCTGTGCCACATCAGCCCAGCCTGCGGTCGCCTCCAGCACCTCCCGGCAGATCGGATCATCGGGGGTCGGACACCAGAGGATCAACCGCAGTCGAGATGCCCCTTTCGGGGATGCCACTGGGTCACCGAACATCAGGCGCGCCACCGTGCCCATACGCTCCTCCAGTGGAGGCCCGTCCGGCTCGATGGCGAGGAGCTCCCAAGGCAGGGCAGCGATCTCTGGGCGCGGACATTCCAGTGTAAGAATCAGTGTTTCTCCACGGGTCGCGGCGAGTGTCCGATGCTCCACGTAGCGGCTATGAACCTGCGGCGGTGAGAGCACGCGCGCGAGCGCGCGGCCGGCTTCTTCCTCCAAGCGCTGCCGCCGGTCTACCCTTGTCCGTATGGCCGTCTTCGGCGGCTCGGTGACCGCGGCGGCCGCGGCGGTGATCTGCTCGACCATGTCCGCGCTGAGGTGCCCACTCGCTGGCTGTGCGTCCGGAGCGCCGAGCGCGATCAGCCAGCCACCAGCCGGATCCTGGTCCACGTGTAGCTTCAGCGCGCTCGACATCTTCGCTCCACAGGGCCTTACTAACCTCAATCAGGCGCCGAGCTCCGCCTCGATCCAGCCCCTGGCCCGACAGAGCTGGCTGCGACCGACCCCGTGACGCTCCGCGACCTCGATGTCCGTATCGCCAGAGTCCAGACGGTCCTGCAGCGCAGCCTTCAGCACATCGGACTTTCGCGCTCCGAAACGACGTCCTGCTTGAGGCACCAGCCGAAAGATCGTCTGGTGGGCACGCCGTGCCTCCAACAGCGCCAGCGGGTGCTCGCGATCAAGGGGCTCTGGAAGCCGATCCTCGCAACGTTCACGGCGATTTCGCAGCAGGCGGTGATCCCCCCGAAGGGCCCGCCAGGCGGCTTTACTCAGGAGCCGCTCCGGGGCCTCCAGTCCTCCGGTCTTCCAGGCCCGCGCAGCGCTCGCTTCGGGTCGCTCCGTTGTCTCCAGCAGCGACAAGAGCCCCTGACTCAGGGCGTCCTCGATCTGCTCCGCAGGGGCAGTCGGAAAGTCGTGTCGAAGGGTGCGTAGGATGCGCGGCTTGGCACGACGGAAAGCCTCGCACAGAGCAAGACGAAGGGGGCAGGCGAGTTTCATGGGATCTCTCCGGGGGTTGACGCCCAGGATCCCAATGACGCACACGATGAGGAGGACGGGACAGGTGCGCTTCATGGGATCGCCTCAAAGGGCCGACACCCATGATCCTAATGACCTGTTTGTCTCCTCTATCTGCGCAGGGCCACGACACGCTCGATCACGACAGGGGACAGGCCACACTCGAGCGCGCGCTGCACGGACTCCCAGCGCTGCTTCGGCGGCGCCTGCCAGTCGAGCGGCGGCTCCCGATCCATATAGAGCAGCGCCCAGCGCTGGCGCCCCGGCGTCGGCCCCGCCACAAGTCCAATGAGACGGCCCCCTGTCTCCGCGAGCGGCAGCTCGGCCACTGGCACGTCATCTTCAACGTCTACGGGAAAAATGACCTCCCAGTCGTGCTCGGAACGCGTCAGCACGACGAGACGCACTCGCCACGGCTCGGGCGGTTCCTCCATCACGATCTCAAAGCGCGCGCCGGGACCCAGGCCGCCCATCACGGAGGCGTCGCGCAGCTCGGCGCGTGGCGCGCCCGGCAGCTTCAGACCCGGCATCGGGATGCACCAGGGCGAGGCCACCACCCCTTCGGCGTTCAGGCGAGTCCGCATGACGTCCACCCGGGCTTGTAGCTTCGGCGACACCGCGACCATGCGCGCTATCTCCTCGGTGCGATCCGGGTCCAGCGCGTCCTCCAGCCAGGCGGCGAGCTCGACGGCCGTCGGTGTCATCATGTCGTCTCCTCCAGTCGCTGGTCGTACAGGAATCGGCGCGCGTGGCGCACCATGCCGGGAAAGTCCCGCTCGGGGAAGGGCACTCGGGCGTGCCAGATCGGGCGAAGCAGCTTCTCACAGGCGCCGCGCAGACCGCGACCCGGAGGACACTGGGCGATGCCGGCAACCGTGGCCTGATGGCCAGCGAGAATCTCATCGAGCGCGCCGCTTAGCAGGCGTCGAAGCCGAGGTCGTGAGCGGGATGTCTCGACGACCAACCCCACAGGCAGGGCGTCGGACAGCAGCCTGCCCCACACGGCGTCGTGATCGCCTGTCGTGCCCTGCTCGACCCAGAGTCGTAGATGGCCCAGGCGGCCTCGCAGCGCCACCAGGAGCACCCAGACGTTCAACGCTGCCCGTCCCTCAGCATCAATGGCGTCAGGCGCGGGGTCATCCTCGGGAATCAGCGCGCACCGAGCCAGCGTGGATCGCGCGAAGCTCATCGAGAAGTGGGTCTCCAGCTCACGGCGCGCCCAGGCCCAGGCCAGCCTGCGGATCGCAGATACCGTGGCGTAGTGGAGCCCTTCAGTCTGAAGGACCGCCTCCAGGAGTGGCGCTGGCGCCTCAGCTACGAGCGCCCGCAAGCGCGCACGGACGCGGACCAGGTTGCGCCTCAGCACGAGGAGCGCATGGTCGGGCCGCGTCGCCTCACGGCCTCCGTCGGTCCAGATCCGGCACATGCGCACGACGAGGTGCAACTCCAACACGGCGATGAAGCGCTCGGGGTCCGCCTGGATGTGCAGCGTCAGACGCCGGCCTCGCCGGGTTGGCCCCCGCAGCGAGGGCCAGATGAGGTGGAGCGTCTCAGTCCAGGTACGCTTTCCCGCCAGACAGCCGGCCGCGGTTGCCCAGGCACCTGGAGGTACTCGCCGCGAGAGCTCCAGCAATGGCCCTGACGGTCCCCGCTCCAGCACGCGCAACGCGAGATCGAGCCATGGCGGCACGCCCCCGCCCGGTGCTAGCATCAACGCCAGGAAACTCTCGCTGAGATCACGCTGCACTCGATTCCGCTCGGCTCGTGGTAGCTCAGATGCCAGCATCACCGACCCGAAGACGCGAACGGCCGCCGGCTCCAGGTGACGGCGGATGTAGGTGCTCGCGCCAAATGGGCGGGCGCTGAAGAGGTTGGCCCAGGCCGCAGCCGCCAGTTCATCCAGGTCTGGGTCCACCCGCGCGGGCCGGGGCCAGGCGCGATCCCATCGCCTCAGTCCGCGCCCCAGGCAGGCCAGCTCATCGAGCGTCCAGGCCAGAAGGATCGAGCCTCGGGCGGCTTCACCCCGATCAGCGGCTACCTCCCAACGGCGAGCACGCCAGGCCAGCTCATCGGCGAACATCTCCTGCTCTAACGCCTCGAATCCTTCGCCGTTCGCCTGGAGAAGTAAGGCGGGCGGCTGAGGATGCGCAGCCTGCACCGCAGTAAGCGCCGCCTCCATCAGTACGGGCTCCGTCGAGAAGCGCCAGCTGCCCAACAGCGCCCGGGCTGGGTCCTTGTGCCCCGTGGTCAGCGCCGTGACAGCCTCGAGCGCGCGCACGTGCATCTCCCGATGATTGGCTGTGAACACCAGTCCTCGCGCGGAGTCGCCCATGGAACCTGTCCGGGGTGGTTCGCCACGCGGGGTCTACACCTCTACATGGCGGGAGCCGGCTCAAGTGTAATAGGAAGTTGCGACCCAGGCAGGTGAGGCGTGTCTAACGAACCTTTCTCTAGCGGCACCCGGGACGCCTGGGCGGACGTCGAGCCGAGCGGCTCGAAGATTGACCGCTTCACGCTGCGCGGCGTGCTGGGCCGGGGCGGCTGGGGCGTGGTGTACAGGGCATCGGACCCTCTGACGCCCGGTGAGATCGCCCTGAAGGTCATACCGGCGCGCTCGGCACCGCTGCGCGACCGCGTGGCGCGCGAGGTGCTGGCGCTTGGCGTGGTCCAGGATCCGGGTGTGGTTCGCATGATCGGGCACGGTGACGCCCCGGAGGGGCTGTGGATCGCCATGGAGCTGGTGGACGGCCAGCCTTTTCCCCCGGGCCCCTGGTCCAGACTCGCGCCTACCGTGCTGGCGTTGCTGGAGACCGTGGCCCGAGTGCACAGCCTGGGCATCGTTCACCGAGATCTCAAGCCTGGAAACGTGTTGGTGAGGCCCGATGGACGTCCGGTGGTTCTGGACTTCGGGCTGGCCCGCGGCGACCTTATCGGCGACACTCTGACCCGCGAAGGAGCGGTGCTGGGCACGCCCCGCTACCTCGCGCCGGAGCAGATCGAGGGCCGCCGGGCCGGGGATCGCGCGGATGTCTACGCGCTGGGGGTAATGCTCTATGAGGCGTTGACGGGGCGTCCACCCCACCCGCAGGAGGATCTACTCGGCCTGCGTGCAGCACGGGCCTTTCAGTCCCCCACCCCTTTGGAGCGGCTCGTACCCGACGTGCCGGCTCCCGTAGCTGGGCTGATCCGGCGCATGTTGGCGCGCTCTCCCGAGGATCGCCCCACTGCCTCCGATCTGGTTCGCACGCTCACCGGTCGGGCACTGCCCAGCGCCCTGGATCTGCCGCGCCTCGACGGGTTGACGCTGGTTGAGACGCTGGTGGGGCGCTTGAGGCAGGGTGACTCTGTGGATGTCTGGGGTCCGCGCGAAAGCGGCCGCTCCCGTCTGCTCGACGACATCGCCTGCGCGCTGCCGATGTCATGGCGCACGAGCCCCGAAGATCGGCCTTTTGCCTCGCTGCTGAACGCGATAGGCCCCTTGCCTGACGCCGCTCCGGACGTGGTCCAGCAGTCGGTGCGCGAACGGTTGGCGTCGCTCTCGGGTCCTCTCCTTGTCGATGATTGGCACCTTGTGGATCCATGGACGCGCGCGCTGCTCCTCGAGCTGGCGCTGCCCTTTGGCCAGCTCCGGGTGAGAGATGCGCCGGACGCCGTCGCCTTGTCACCCCTGTCCGAAGATGCCCTCGCGCTGCTCTTCGAAGGCCCGGAACGGGTCCTGCACCTGCCCACGGACGCCGCCTCAATGCTGATCCGACACACGGGGGGGTGGCCAGGGCGAGTGGCGAATCTACTTCAGCGCTGGGTGCGGCAAGGCAGAATTCTACGCGTAGGCTCCAATTTCATCGTGGAACGCGACATACTGGACACGTTGATAGAGGAGACTGTTGAGCCACCACCTCCCGAGCGTTTTGAGCGGGACCTCAGCCCAGAGCAAGAAGATGTGCTCACCGCTGCGCGCATCGCCTGGCCTCAGGCCGACGAGGCACTGCTCTCGCAGATCCTGGGACGACCGCAGTGGGAAGTAGCGCTTCAGGTCGACCTGCTGGTGGGCCGGGGGGCCATCGCGCGCGAAGGCGAGCGGCTCAACGCGCGCTCCGAACCCACAGGTCGGTGGACCGCCGAGCGAAAGCGCGCGGCGCAGGGGATCGTGGTGGAGCGCATGTCCCCTGGGACTCCTGGGAGGCTGGCACATTGCCTCGCCTCTGGTGTAGTGGGCGCGCTCGTCGAGGAGATCTGGGCCTCTGCGTCGCGGCTGATCAATCGAGGCCAGACCCGGCGCGCGATTGCGCTCCTCTGGCGCCTGCGCGAGCTGGATCCGAGAGATGACAAGGTCGCGCTTCTGCTGCTCCGCCTTCTGCTGGAGCAACGCACAGCCAACGGGCTCACGCAGGCCAGGTTCGCCGTGAGCGCGGCGCATGTTCAGGCTCTGCTGCTGGTCGAAGCCACCCGGATGGCCAGATCTGACACCGCCGCGCAGGTCGAGGCCCTCCTGGCACCCGTCATCTGGGAGGACCCAGAGCTGGCGATGCTCTCCTTCGCGGCGCGTTTCGAGGCGTCCAGGGCTCTACCTCTGGAAGAGCAGCAGGAGTTGGTGGACCGGTTGTCGGCCGAGCCGGTGGTTCGGTCCAGCCGCGAGCGTCATGCCCGATGGGAGAACTGGCTGGGAATTTTGCGCTTTCGACAAGGGGACTACCGCGAATCCGCGGCAGTGCACGAGGCGGCAGCGCCTCACCGAGGGAGCGAGGCCGAGCGGCTGACCAGCCTGATCAACGCGGTCCGCGCCTGGATCGAGGCGGACGATCTCGATCGTGCCGCGCGGCTGGCCGAAGAGGTGCGCGAAGCGGCCGAGCGAGCACGTCTGGCGAACCTGGAAGCTCAGGCCAGCCTCATGCTGCGAGCTGTGGCCAACCGCCACTTCGAGACCCGTCCGGACCCGGAGCTGCCGGAAGCCATCGCGCGCCTGGGGGATGCGATGTTGAGCGCGCAAGCGTTCATGATCGAAGGCTACATCGCCCGTCGTGGCGGACTCGAGGTGGGAGCCGCCCTGGCGGAGCGTGCGCGGCTTAGCTTCGAACATGCCGGAATGGGCATGGGGGTCCTCCATGCGCGCGCGCTGGCGTGGAGCTGGGCACCTAATCCTGTGGCCGACGAGCTGGTTCAGGGCCTGCTCGCGTCGCCGGATCCACGCCTTACCCTCGACGGGTTGGGCCTGGTGGCAACAGCAGGATCAGTGCTTCGTCTACCCGCCGTCAGGTGGGAGGCGCTGATTCATGCACAGGCGGGGGTGGAATCGCCATACCCCTATGGAGCGTTCAGCCGACGGCAGGCGCTCCTGGCGATCCAACCTCTGCTGGAGCTTTCATGAGCGTACCCTCTGTGTCTCACCCTTCCATCCTCAACATCCTCGCCCAGCTCGGCGCGCTCGACCTGGGCGCGCATGAACCTCGGATCCTTCCGGGCGACGGCACCTCCCTGATTCCCTGCTGGGATGGCGGCAACCCGGCTATCCTCGTCGACGGCAAGCTGGCGGGTGAGGCCTTCGTGGTCGACACCAACGTCAGCACCATGGCCGAGCATGCGCTGCTGCGCGACACTTCGACCTCGACCCGAGCGCGCTACCCGGACAGCGCGCCACGCCTCCCCAACGCGAACGCACCAGATGCCGTCGCGGCGGCCGCGTCGCAGCCGTTCAACAGCCTCAGCGCGTTCAAGGCCGGGGTGCGCGACCACCTCTCCTTGGCCAGCACCGAGAACGCCACCTATGCCCGCGCTGCAGCTCGACGCTTCCGCGTCACCAACGTCAGCGCCCTCGCTGGCTCGCTCTCCGAAGCCACCCCGGCCAGCAAGAAGATCACAAAGCTGGTCGGAGTCGATGGAGAGAACAACCCGGTTGAAGGCTGGGTCTACGTGGAGAAGGCTGTGACGCAGGGCGGCGACCTGCTGGAGTGCCAGGTGCATCAGCTTACGCCCGCGGGCATGGTGCTGGCGCCCTCCGGAACGGTGACCCTGGAGGGCTTCACCAACAGCAACGACTGGGATCTGCCGGCTTTCATCTCCGCGAATGCCGCGGTGGGCATGAAATACTGCCGTGCGCGGTGCTGGATCAGCCCGGTAGCTACCACCGCCGAGCTGGAGAGCGCGGGCTCCCCGTCCGGCCCATCCACGCCCAGCGGCGTCGAGAATTGGAGCTGAGGGTCTCTCCTGGTGCGTCATCCGCGAACCGGTTGACGCACCAGGAGGGTGCTCCCGACGCTACCTGGGGCTTGCCCAGTCCCCATGCAGATGCTTGATCGGTAGAACCTCGAGATGCGCGCCGGCCAGCCAGGCGGGAAGCTCCGTCGCGGTGGCGATCAAGCGCATGCCGCGGCCGCGAAGCCCGTCCACCAGCGTGCGCAGGGCCGCCAGATCCGCATCGGGCCACGTCACCCGGTCCAGGCCGTCCCAGATGCACAACCGACTCCCAGGCGCTCGCTGGAGCTGTTCGAGGCGCGCCGTCAGCGGCTGCTGAAAGAAGGGTTGTCCCAGGCGCTGGCCCATGCCGTTGATGAGCGCGCTCGCTGAGCCCAGCGCGGCTACGTCGAACCAGTCGATGGGCGCCTCGTGGCCGGTGTCCTCCAGCCACGTGACGAAGTCGCGGACAAGCTCGGTCTTGCCCACTCTCGGTAGGCCAAGGACCACCGTGACGTGCTCAGAGCGGAACAACGACCTCTCGAGCTGAAGGAGCTCGGCATCACGGGCATAGAGGCGCTCAGGGGCCACGACGCGCTCGGAGAGGCGGCGGACGGGTCGCCACTGGGCCGCCCCCGCGTTCAGAGGAAGGGTGAGCGGCTGATTCTGGTAGACCACGGGCAGGATCGCGTCATTGTAGGAGATCCGACCCCCGCGGACCTCACGCTGGCGCTCCTGGTCCATGGCAGCGCGTCCGGCCCTGACGGCGTTGCCGACCGACCCGCTCTTGATCAGCTCCTTGTAGAAATCCGGGGCGAAGCACATAGCGCCGTCCCGATGCAGCACCTGGGCCATCGCAACCACGCTTCGGACCTGTCCTTGAAGCAGCCGCGTGGCGATGCTGGCAAACGGCGACCCGTCGGTGGCGTCGAACAGAGAGGACTGACATGCGGTCAGCACCACGACGGGCACATGATGGCGCCGGAGCAGGCTCGCCAGAGTGGAAGACTCGACCCGACGTGGAGGATCTCCCTCGCTCTCGGGCTCGAAGAGCAGCTCCGTCAGCCCCTTCCGCTCGATCGCGTCCTTCT
>CAZKWG010000058.1:0-18033 GCA_964556105.1 uncultured Enterobacterales bacterium
GCCCTGCTCACCCACCCCGACCCGCACATCCACGAGGAGGCGGTCAAGCTGGCCCGCACGCTGGGCGTCTCCCCGCCCGCCTACCAGCATCACGTGATCGGCGTGGATCTGGCGAAGGTGGCGACGATGCGCTCGGCCCGCATCCGGACGACGCGCGGCGAGGTCATCGTGAGCCTGTACGCCGAGGAGGCGCCGCTGACGGTGTGGAACTGGGCGACGCTGGCGGAGAAGGGCTGGTTCGACGGGCTGGTCTTCCATCGCGTGGTGCCCGACTTCGTCGTCCAGGATGGCGATCCGCGCGGCGACGGCTGGGGAGGGCCGGGCTACTCCATCCCCGACGAGATCGGGCCGGGCCACTACCGCGAGGGCACGCTGGGCATGGCCCTCTCCGGGCCGGACACGGGCGGCAGCCAGTGGTTCGTCACGCTGAGCCCGCAGCCCCACCTGGACGGGACCTACACCATCTTCGGCGAGGTCACCGCGGGCATGCAGGTCTTCCGCGCCATTCAGCCCGGTGACCGCATCCTGAGCGTCACGATCGAGCGCTGAACCAGCCCGCGCCGCGCACCTCGTCGATGGGCTGGCCCGCCTGCCGCGCCGCCAGCGCGTCCAGGGCGGCCTGGACGATCAGCTCCGGCGCGACGCGGTCATAGCACTTCGGCTCGTTCTCGCAGGTCTTTCGCCAGCAGGGAGCGCAGCCCACGTCGGCCAGCAGCTTGATCCCGCGGCCGTAGAGCTCGATCTCCTGCGGGCAGGTGACGCCGAACCAGACGACGACATGCTTCTCGAGCGCGATGGCGACGTGCATCCCCAGGCTGTCGCCGGTGACGACCACCTCGCAGCGATCCACCTCCGCGGCGCCGCGCCGCAGGCCCAGCTCCGTCGGGGTGGGCAGGGCGCGTTCGCCGAGCTGCGCCGCCAGCGCGTCGTTGCGCGCCGTGTCCTCGGGTCCGCCCAGCAGCAGCACCGGCTCGCCCAGGGCGTCCGAGAGCTGTCGAATCGCCTCGGCCTGCGTCGCGATCGGCAGCTTCTTGTACGGATAGAGCGGCGAACATCCCGTGTTGAAGCCGATCTTGACCCGAGGCCCCGGCGCCCGCTCCTCCGGCCCGAGGCGGAGCACATAGCCGTCGCGGTGGTACGGAAAGCCCAGCGCGCCGGCCAGCATCTCCGGCTCGCTCTGCCGGTTCTCGCGAAACTTCAGCGCGTCGGACAGGCCCGTGTCGTACAGATAGCCCGCCTCGGGGTTGAGCGGCACGATGGCGCCGTGGCCGTTGATGCCGAAGCCGCGCCGCTCGCCCGCCGCGACCTGCAGCGCGAGCGCCCCGGCGAACGCCGACTTGTCGACGTTCAGGAGCAGATCGAAGCGCCGCGAGCGCAGCTCGGTGAGCGCCTCCTCCGAGAGCGGGAGCACGCGATCGATCTGCTCGTTGCCCTGCAGCAGCGCCGCGGCCCGTGGGCGCGTGAGCCAGGTCAGCCGCGCGTCCGGGTGGACCCGCCGCAGCGCGGCGACCAGCGCCGTCGTGCGCAGCACATCGCCGAGCGCGTCCAGGTTGATGAGCAGGATGTCCGGCTCGGGACGGGCATAGCTCGGGCAGCTCTCACAGCCTCGTTGGAAGCGGCAAGGGCGATACCCGTTGAAGTGCCGGCAGTCGTCCCGATAGATCGGACGCACCGCGCGCCGCTACCGGCAGGGCGACGAAGAGGTGACGGTGCCGGCCGGGAACGTCACCGTGGCGAACTCGGTGTAGCTGTTCTCACCGGAGATGTCGCAGTCCTCGGACCAGGCCAGCGAGCCGCCGATGTAGATGTTCACATAGACGTGGTTGGCCGACGAGTAGGTGCTGCCCGGGTAGTCGTGGACGATGACCGTGAACTCGCCGTCCTGCGGCTCCATCACCCGGATGTTCTCGGGGCCGGTGCCCGAGATATCGTCCAGGTCCAGGCTGGGATCGTCCTCATCGTAGCCGCGGGTTCCCCAGTCCAGGCCGCCAGAGACGCAGTTCGAGTAGTAGCAGTCGGTGTTGGTCTCGATGGAGCCGCCCGGCGCGAGCAGGTGGAGGTCCATGTCGTCGTTGGACCGCGTCCAGTACATCTCGATCCAGAAGTCGTCCTCGGGGGTGGCCGTGAGCGTGGCGTAGCAGGGCTCCGACTCCTCCCCGTACTCGTTGGTGACGACCAGCTGGCCGACGTACTCGCCGGCGAGATCCCAGACGAAAGGCCGACGATTCGCGTCACCAGCGGGCATGGTGGCCGCGCTGCCATCGGGGCGGGAGTACAAGGTCCAGTCGTACTCGATGATCTCCGCGCCGCCCGGATCGTAGGACTCGTCGCCGTACCAGGTCGCCGTCTCGCTGTGGCTCACCACGGTCTCGGGATCGACCCGGCAGACGGCGATGGGGCCGCTCGAGCCCGTGCCGACGATGTCCAGGACGTTGTCCTCGTCCGCGTTGCTGACCGCCGTGATCGTCCCCGTCTTCTCGCCGGACGCGTCCGCGTCGAAGGTGACGGAGAAGCTGAGCGCCTCACCCTCGGCGAGGGCGAAGGGCACCTCGGGGAGCTCCGCCTCGAAGGCCTCCCCATCCAAGGTCAGGGACTCGACCTCGAGCTCGGTCGCGCCGCCATTCGTGATCGTCACGGTCTCCGTGGCCAGCTCGCCCACCGGCACGGCGCCGAAGTCGAGCGGGTCGGGCGACCAGACCAGCAGCGGATCCGTGAGACCGCCGGTGAGCGTGACCGGGACCTCCGGGGAACCCGCGTCGTTGCTGACGACGGTGACCACGCCCTCGTCCACCGCGCCGGATGCCTCGTAGTTCACCGTGAACTCGGTGAACTCCTCGGGCGCGAGGGTGTCGAGCATGCGGTCCGAGGTGACCGTGAACGCCGTCGCGCCCTCGAGGCGAAGCTCCTCGATGGTCAGCGTCACGGATCCGATGTTGGTGATCTTGACGACCTGCGAGCTCTCGACCCCAGCCTCGAGCACGCCGAAGTTGATGTTGGTCGGGTCGACCTCGATGCCGCCATCGCCCTCGCTGCCGGGTTTGACGGTGTTCAGGCCGTTTTCGCTGGAACACGCCGCCAGGCCCAGCAAGAGCCCAAGCCAGATCGCACCTTTCATGTCGCCTCCCGCGTCCGCACAGTCCCTGCTTGTATAGCTGGTAATCACGCCGCCGAAAAGCGAAAGGACGTCTAGGCGCCCTTGGCCGCCCGCGCGATCGTCTCTTCGTAAACGCGAAGCGTGCCTTCCACCATCTTCGACACGCTGAACGCCGTGCGCGCGCGCTCCTGGGCGCGCGCGATGGGAGGATGGTCACCGGCCAGCGCCCGCGCGATGCCCTGCGCCAGCGCCGCGGCGTCTCCCTTGCGGACGATGATCCCACAGTCTCCTACCAGCTCGGGCAGGCCCCCCGCGTCGCTGACGACCACCGGCACGCCGGCCAGCATCGCCTCGATCACCGCCTGGCCCAGCCCCTCCTCCAGCGAAGGGTGGACGAAGACGTCCGCCGCCGCGAGCAGCGCCGCGACGTCGGAGCGCTGGCCCAGATGGCGGAGCCCCGGATAACGAAGCGGCCCCTCGCCCGCGACGCCGATGTCCACGCCGCTCAGGATCTGCGCGGCCTCGGCGAGCACGTTGTGCCCTTTGTGCGCCACGCAGGCGCCCACAGCCAGCACGGTCGCGCCGTCCAGCGCGGGCGGCAGCGGCGCGAGCGGGTCCACGCCGTCGTGAACGACCCGCACCTCCTCCACCCCCACCGACTTCAGGATGGCGGCGACGGCCTCGCTCACCGCGATGTACGCATCCGGCCGGCGATATTTCCAGCCTCCGGAGGGCGCGAAGTCCACCCGGCGGTGCACCACCAGCGGCCGATCGACCACCGAGCAGAGCGTGTGGGCGTGGCTGGTGTGGGCGGCGAGGAGATCCGCCTGGACCTGTCGCACCCTCCAGGTGGTGCGGACGGAGTTGCCGGCGGGGATGGCCACGCGGCCCTCGCCGAGAAACTCGAGCTCCTTCCACAGCGGGCTGAGCGCCGGGCAGGCCACCTGCACCGGCCACTTTCGCGCGACCATCCCCCGGACCAGGGCGAGGAGCTGCACCTGTCCACCCCGCCACTCATTGGCGGTATCGACGTGCAGCACACGCGGCGGGGAGCCCTTCATCTGCCTCTTCCCGAGCCTTCAGGCTCAGCCCTTCGCGCCCCAACGGTAGGCGCTGGCGGCGATGATCGCGGAGTAGGTCTCCAGCGTGCGAGCGACCATGGTGTCCGGGCTGTGGCGCTCCATCGCGCGCTTGCTGGCCTCGGACACAGACGCGGTGCCGCCGGCCAGGACCTGCTTGATCGCGCTGACCAGGGCCTTGTAGTCGCCCTGCGGCACGACGATGCCGTAGTCGCCGACGATCTCGGGCAGCCCCTCGGCGTCGCTGACGATGACCGGCAGGCCGAACATCATCGCCTGGATGACCGAGGAGGCGAGGCCGTCCTGCAGCGAGAGCTGCACGAAGACGTGCGCGCCGGCGAACAGGTTCGTGATGTCGGCGCGCTGCCCCAGCCAGCGGATCCCCTTGTAGATGCCAGGACCGCGGCCGAGGACCGCCATGTCCACCTCGGCCAGCTCAGCGGCGGCCGTGGTGATCATGTCGTTGTCCGGATGACCGGGAGGCGTGTCCGCCACGAGCACCGCCGGCGCGTCCAGGGCCGGGCCGCTCGGGTCGGCGAGCGGCTCGATGGCCTCGCGCACCACCGCGACGTTGCGGATGCCCATCCGGCGCAGGGCGCGGCTCACCATGTCGCTGGTGACCACGAAGCCCTCGGGGCGACGCTCCAGCCAGGTGCCGGGCGGGAAGTCGGCCACCGTGCGGTGGATGGCGAGCGGCAGCGGCAGGGAGGCCACGCTGGCGTAGCCGGAGAGCGTGTGGGCCGCGACCAGGTCCGGCTGCGCGCGGAAGACCTGAACGGCCGTGCGCTCCGAGAGGTCGGACGGGATCGTGATGCGGCGGTCACCGAGGAAGGCCACGGCCTCCCACAGCGGGCTCTCCAGCGGGCAGGCCACATGGACGGGCCAGCCGCGGGCCTCCATGCCCTTGACCAGCAGCAGGAGCTGGGTCTGAGGTCCGCGCCAGGTGGTCGCGGTGTCGATGTGAAGGACCTTGCGGGGCTTCGGCGCGGGGGCGTCGCTGGCGGCCATGAGAGAGCTTCCTTTCTCGGGGGCGGAGGCAGGAGGAGTTGGAGATGACGAAGAGGCTGTCGCAGCGGCAGCGGAGTCCTGCGCCGTCGAGGCGTCCTCCGGCTCTGCACCCTCAGCGCTGTTGTTCTTCTTCTTGGCTGCCACTTGGCGCGTCCTATCGTCAGGTGGTTTTCGCGCCCAGGCGAAGCCCCATGGCGCGCCGGTATTCAACCACACGCGCGCGCCAACGGACACCTCCCTCGACACAGCGCGCGGGAGCGCCCATGGTCCGCCGGGATTGCGATAGCCCTGCCTGCGCCCCCGTCTTGCTCGACGCGGCGCGCCCGGCGACGCGCGCCGTGCTGGTGCCCCCCCTCCTGTCGCGATAGCCCCGTGGGACACCCAGGAGTCTTCTGACCATGTCTGCCCCCCTCGACGCGGCGTCCCGGCTGAGGATCCCGCACGAGCGCTATCGCCTCGACAACGGCCTCGACGTCCTCCTCCACCCGGACGCCGCGCTGCCGCAGGTCGTGGTGAACCTCTGGTACAGGGTCGGCTCGCGCGACGAGACGCCTGGACGATCGGGCTTCGCCCACCTCTTCGAGCACCTGATGTTCATGGGCACCGAGCGACTGCCCGTCGGCGCCTTCGACCACACGCTGGAGAGCAACGGCGGCTGGAACAACGCCTGGACCAGCGAGGACGCCACCGACTATTACGACGTCGGCCCGGCCAATCTGCTGGAGACGATGCTCTGGCTCGAGGCCGACCGCATGCGCGGCCTCGGTCGCGGGATGACCCAGGAGAAGCTCGATCTTCAGCGGGACGTCGTCCGAAACGAGCGCCGTCAGAGCTACGAGGACGAGCCCTATGGCGGCGCCTGGCTTGCCCTGCCCGAGCTGCTCTACCCGGCGGATCACCCCTACGGTCACCCGGTCATTGGCAGCCACGAGGATCTCGAGGCCGCCAGCGTGGACGACGTCCGCGCCTTCTTCGCCCAGTGGTACGCGCCCGACAACGCGAGCCTGGTCATCGCCGGCGCCTTCGACCCGGCGCGGGTGCGCGAGCAGGTGCAGCGCTGGTTCGGCGACATCGCGCCCGCCCGGGGCCCGGGACGCGCCTCGGCCCAGCGCCCGCCCGCCCCGCAGCGCCCGCTGCTCGAGCTGACCGACAAGGTGCAGCTCCCCCAGTCCACGCTGTGCTGGCACACGCCCGCCGTCTTCGAGGCGGGGGACGCCGAGCTCGACCTGCTGTCTTCCATCCTCGGCTCCGGCCGCTCCAGCCGCCTCTATCGGCGCCTGGTGTACGCCGGGCTGGCCCAGGAGGTGCAGGCCGCGCAGATGAGCCAGGACCTGAGCTCGATCTTCTTCATCCAGACGCGCCCCACCCCAGGCCACGAGATCGAGGAGCTGGAGGCGGCCATCCACGAGGAGATCGACCGCATCGCCGAGCACGGCCCCAGCGAAGAGGAGCTGGAGCGCGCCCGCAACCAGTACGAGATGCGCTTCCTCCGCAAGCAGGAGAGCCTGCAGTCGCGCGCGTCGGCGCTGAACCGCTACCTGAATTCGCTGGGCGAGCCGGACGGTCTGGCCCAGGACCTCGCGCGCTACGACGTCGTCACGCGCCAGGGGGTCGCCGACAGCGCCCGCTCGCTCTCTCGATCCCTGGCCGCCACCCTGCGGGTCCGCCCGGCGGAGCAGCGCTCGTGAGCACCCTCCCTCTCCCCGAGATGCCGATCATCGGCCCGCCTCCTGCCTTCTCCCCTCCCCTCCCCGAGCTGGCGACGCTGCGCTGCGGTCTGCCCGTCTGGCTGCTGCGGCGCCCCGACCTGCCCCTGCTCAGCCTGCGGCTGGGCGTGCTGGGCGGCTCCTCCCAGGACCTGCCCGGTCGCGCCGGCCTCTCTTCGCTGGCCGACAGCGTGCTGACGCGCGGCGCCGGAGATCGGGACGCCCTCGCCTTCGCCGAGCTCACCGAGCGGCTCGCGCTGAGCTTCAGCGTCGGCACCTCGACCCGCGCCACCACCCTCGGCTTCGACTCGCACCTGAGCCAGGTGGCGCTGAGCCTGGACCTGCTGGCCGACGTGGTCCGACGGCCCCGCATGCAGCCGGACGAGATCGAGCGCGTGCGCGCCCTGCGCCTGGGAGAGCTGCTGGCCGCCCAGGACGAGCCGGACGAGCTCGCCCGCTCCGCCGTGCAGCGCGCCTGGTTCGGAGACGGCCACCCGCAGATGCACCTCCCGCGGGGGCGGCGCGACGAGATCACCGGGATCACCGCCGACGAGATCCGCTCGAGCTGGGCCGGACGCGCCAGCCCTGCTCGCGCCCTGCTCGTCGCCTGCGGTGACTTCGACCCGGACGCGCTGCTGGCCCTGCTCGAGGAGCGCTTCGGCGACTGGAGCAGCGCGGTCCCGGCCCCGAGCCCCTTGCCCATCCCCGCGAGGACCGGGCGAACCCTGGTCTTCATCGACAAGCCGGGCGCCACCCAGACCCAGATCGCCCTCCTCGCCGCCGCCCCCTCCTCCCGCGACCCCGGGCTGCACGGCGCGCGCCTCGCCGCCATCGCGCTGGGCGGCATGTTCACCAGCCGCTTGAACCGCAAGCTGCGCGAAGAGAAGGGATACACCTACGGCGTCTCCGCCCAGCTCATGCCCGGACCCGAGCTGAGCCTGCTCTCCATCCGCACGGCGGTCCAGCGGGACCCGACCCCCGACGCGCTCCAGGACCTCCTGGTCGAGGTGGACCGCCTCGCGGAGGGGCTGGCCGCCGACGAGCTGGAGCGGGCCCGCCTCGCGCGGATCACCCAGATCGTCCAGGCCCTGGAGACGCGCTCGGGGGTCGCCGAGTCCTTCCTGTCGCTGTGGGAGGCCGGTCGCACCCCGGGCGGTTTCCGAGACGAGATCCCCGCGCTTCAGGCCCAGGAGCTGGCCGAGGTCACCGCCGCCGCCGCGCGCCTGGAGGTCGACCGGGCCGCCGTCGTCGTGGTCGGCGACCTCTCCGTCATCGGGGCGGGGGTCGAGCGCGTGCTCCCCGGCGACTGGCAGCGGTGGCCGCCGGCGATCTGAGCGGTCTGCTCAGATCGTCCAGCGCCGCGTGAGCCAGAGGGTCGCGACGCCGATCACCAGCCAGCCGATGCCCCAGACGGGGCTCGGGATCAAGGTGAGCTCGGCCAGCATGTGGGCGTCGGTGACGATGGGGCCGTCGGCGTACCAGCTCCCGCCGAAGAAGCCCAGGCGAAAGACGTCGGACTGGATGTCGGCGAGCGCGTACAGCGCGCTGAAGAGCCCCAGGAAGCGCACGAAGCCGTCCGAGAACCAGGGCGGCGCGAGAGCGCCCAGCAGCACCAGCAGGAAGCCCATGGTCCCCGCGTAGAGGAACCCGAACGAGAGGATGGGGCGGAACCAGACGAGCGTGATGATCAGCAGCAGCACGCCGAGCCCGGCGGCGACGAAGCGCCCGCGCCCTGGCTTCTGAACCGCCGCCAGCAGCGCGATCCCGGTGACCAGCGAGCCCAGGTAGCCGCCGTTCAGGATGAGGAAGGTGCTGCCGCCGCGCGTCATCGTGCGACCGCCCTCGTTCATCCCCACCTGGATGCCCTCCACCGATCCGCCCGTCAGCACGGCCATCAGCGCGTGGCCCGCCTCGTGGAACACCACCACCAGGATCCGCAGCGGCGCCATCCAGACAGCGCCCCAGAACACCCAGGCCACGACCGCCAGCAGGGCCAGGACGATCAGGTTGCGGCTCTTCGGAGAGATGCTCACGCCAACTCCTGCGCTGCGACGCTTGCGGGACGATAACACCCCGCGTACTTGTTGAGTGTCTGCTCCCCTGCCCGCCCGCCTGCCCCGCTCGCCCTCCCGCTCGTCCCCTCCCGCCGGAGCCCGCCTTGCGACGCGCCCTGCTGCCCATGCTCGCCCTCCTCTCGCTGGCGTGCGTCACCGCCTCCAGCCCGGCGCCCGCGCTGGAGGCCCCCAACCCCGCCACGCCCGAGCCCACCCTGCTCGTGCCGGAAGGGGCGCTGACCGCCGCGTTCCCGCGCTCCACCGCGCTCAGCGCCGCCCTGACCGGCCGCGACCACGCCGGCGCCGTGGCCGAGCTCCGCAAGGTGCCGCCCAAGGACCTGAGCGGTCGCGCCAGCGCCGACCACGCCTTCGTCCTGGCCTGGTCGCTCGTGCGCGACGGCAAGGCCAGCGAGGCCGCGGCCCTCCTGGAGAGCGTCCGCAAGTCCGAGACCGCGCCGGAGAGCTACCGCAAGCTGGTCGAGGGCGAGATCCTCGAGGCGCAGGGCAAGCACCTCGAGGCCGCCGCCGCGTTCGGCGCCGTCCCCCAGAGCAGCCGCATCTGGGCTCGCGCCGCGCTCGAGGCGGCCGAGGCCTTCCAGAAGGCCGAGCGCACCACCGACGCCCGCGCCCTCTGGGCCGAGCTCGCGGCCCGCCCGGACCCGAGCGAGGGCAACGAGCGCGCGCTGTGGGCCCTCGCCCTGCGCGCAGGCCTGGGCTCGGAGGAGGCCTACACCCACCTGCGCCGCATCTGGACCCGCTACCCGACGACGCGGACCAGCAAGGACGCCGAGCGCGAGCTCGCCGCCTACGAGGCCAAAGGCTCGAAGTACGCCGCGACCCGCGCCGAGATCGCCGGCCGCGCCGACGCCTTGCAGCGCGCGGAGCGCTGGGAGGACACCATCGCGCTCATCGGTGGGAAGATCGCAAACTTCGAAAAGATCGACGCGTCGAGCTGTCGCGCCCGCTACGCCTATGGCCGCGCCCTCTTCAAGAAGAACCGCCTCACCGAGGCCGTCAACACCCTCACCGCCGTGGGCGCAGGCTGCGCGAGCAAGGACGACGACGCCGGCGCGCAGGCCCTCTACATCATCGGCAAGGCCACCGAGCGCCGGAAGATGTGGACCGAGGCGGCGCAGGCCTACGAGAAGATCCCGGAGCTGTACCCGGCGCACTCCATGGCCGACGACGGCTACGCGCTCGCCGGGATCGCCTGGGCCGAGACCGGAGACCAGGCCCGCGCCGTGACCCTCTGGCAGGCGCAGGTGGAGAGCTACCCCGACGGCGATCTCGCGGCCGAGGGCTTCTGGCGCCTGGGCTGGAGCCGCTACCTGGCCGGCGACCCCGACGGCGCCATCGCCTGGACGGAGAAGATGCTCTGGGAGGTGCCGCTCCAGAGCGACCCAGTCCACGTCCTCGCCGCGCGCTACTGGTCGGCGCGCTGGCGCCTCTACCCCTCGGTCAACGACCCCCGCGCCCTCTCCGGCGCCGCCGACCAGCGCGCGCTGGGGGTGCGCCTGCTGGTGGACCTCTGCCGCGAGCACCCGAGCACCTACTACGGCCAGCTCGCCGCCAACCGCCTCTACGAGCTCGCCCCGGACGAGCTCGCCGCCATCACCCGCCCCGACTGGTCGGGCCAGGACGACGCGCTGCACGTCCGCGCCGCCTTCTACGAGGAGCCCGCCGTGCAGCAAGGCCTGGCCCTGGCGCGGCTCGGGCTCGTGGCGGAGGCGATGAGCGAGCTCGGCGCCCTGCCCCAGGACACGCTGACCCCGTCCGAGCTGGCGCTGGTCACGCGGGTACAAGCGCAGGTGGACCCGGTCGTCGCCCACAACCGGCTCCACCACTTCCTGCTGGAGCACCCGCCCACCACGCTGGGGGCTGACGCCGACGCCGTGCTGCGGCAGGCCTACCCCGACCTGTACTGGCAGGAGCTGCAGGAGGCGGCCTCGGACTATCGGTGGGACCCGCGGATCTTCCACGGCCTCGTGCGCGAGGAGTCCAGCTTCAACCCGAAGATCGTGTCCTGGGCCGGCGCGCGCGGCCTCTCCCAGCTCATGCCCGCGACCGCCCGCGAGGTGGCCGGCCAGATGGGGCTGAAGGTCACCAATGACCAGCTCTTCGACCCGGCGTTGAACCTGAAGATCGGCACGCGCTTCTTCGACAGCCTGATGACGAAGTACCGGGGCAGCCCTTACCTCTCCGCCGCCAGCTACAACGCCGGGCCAGGCAACGTGGACGGCTGGCTGAGCCGCTTCGGCAACGTGCCCACCGACGAGTTCGTCGAGCGCATCCCCATCCGGGAGACGCGCCACTACGTCAAGCGCGTGCTGGGCACCTATCAGGTCTACCACGCGCTCTACGACCCCGATCCGCTCTTTCCCAACTGGAGCCGGACGAACCACAAAGCGAAGCCGGACAGCGCGAACTAGACCGAACACCTGACCAGTGTCGCGCTATAATGTTCTCCGTGCTCACCACCCTGCTCATCCCCTGGCTCCTCATCGCCTGCGGCACGCCGGAAGACGACGGCTTCGGGCGCGGCATCAACCACGGCGAGGACGACACCGCCGGCCCCACCGCGCTCGACCCGGAGCAGGAGGAGGTCTGGGACACCGCCAGCGAGAACGGCGGCGGCGGCTCGGACACGTTCAATGCCATCTGGGTGCGCTGCGAGGAGGGCGGGCTGCGCTGGACCTTCCACGCCGAGCTGAACTACGCCGCCCGGCGGGTGGACGTCGAGACGGATCTCGGCACCTCCAGCTACGAGATGTGGTATCTCGAGGCCCAGGACAACACGAACACGATGTGGGAGCTGACGCTCCCGGACGGCCTCTCGGCGAACACCTGCGACGAGACGATCCCGCTGCTCTGGACCGCGCGCGGCTGGGCGGACTGGGAGGTCGAGTACGAGAGCCAGTACACGCCGCCCTGATCCGGCGGACGAGCGGCGCTCAAGGGACCTCGGTGGTCTCCACGTCCAGGAAGCTCTTGCGCGAGCAGCTCTGGGTGTCGCCGAGGTTGCAGCCCTTGTCGAAGAGGGCCTTCGCCTTGTTCTTGTCCTTGGGGACGCTCTCGCCCTTCTCGACCATGTCGGCGGCGTTGTAGCAGCCCCGCGCCTCGCCGAGATCGCAGGCCTTCGTGTAGTACCGGACGGCTGCCCCGAGGTCGCGGGCGATGCCGCGGCCGAAATAGTACGAGTCGCCGACCTTGAAGCAGGCCGAGGGGCTGCCGCCCTGGCAGTTGATGGCGAGCTGGTCGGCCTCGCTGACCAGGTTCGGGTTCTCCACGTCGGAGACGCTCGAGCCCGAGGCGCCCGGCGTGATGCGCGAGCGCGCGCCGCTGGTCGCGCTGGCGGTAGACGGCGCCGTCGAGGCGGGGGCCGGCGCTTCGGCCGGGCTGGCCACGCTCGGGGCCGCGACCGGCGCCGCGGCAGGGCTGGCGACGGGCGCCTCGGCGGTGGCCGGAGCGGCGTCTACGGCAGGCTCGGGCTGCGGGGGCGCGGGGGCGGCCGGCACCTCGGCCACGGGGGCCTCTCGCGAGCTGGAGATCGTCCAGCCCAGACCGAAGCCCAGGATCGCGAAGATCAGCGCCAGCCCCCAGGTGAGCGGCGAGGCCAGCGGGTTCGCCCCCCCGCCGAGCAGCGAAGGCGGCGGCGCGTCCTCCGGCTCGGCGGCGGCCTCCGGGTCGCGGCCTGTGCGCGCCCAGAACAGGTAGCGCGCGACCTCCTGGTAGCGCGGGTTCTTGCCCGCGACCCAGGAGAGCAGGCGCAACGCGTCGTCGGCGTCACCTTCGCTGAGCGCCTCGAGGCCCTCGCGGTAGGGCCGCGCGAGCTTGCCCTCCGACTCGAGCCGGGCGATCTCTCCCGCCCAGTCGTAGTGCGCGGGGAAGCGGTTCGCCGCGTCGCGCGCGAGCGCGACGGCCTCGTTGATCTGACCCTCGCCTTCCAGTCGGCGAACGTGGGTCAAGAGCTCAGTGGGTCCTGCGTGTTGGTCTTGCGGCATCGAGGCCAAACTATAGCAGACCCGCGCCGCTGGGTACACCCCTCTTCTCTTCGCCGCAGGGGTGGCTCATGGCGGGGCAGGGCGGCTATACTCTCGGCTCCCGCGACGCTCTCCCAGGCTCCGGCCCCAGCTCGCCCGCGTCATCCCGCCCGCGTCACCTTCGCCCGAGTAAGGACCCATGCCAGCACACCAGCCCCTCGACAACGAGACCCTCGAGGCCTTCGAGCAGGCGCAGCGCGGCGCGATCCGCGTGCTCGGCCAGGCCATCGCTCAGCTCCGCGAGGGTCAGAGTGAGGCCGAGATCGTCGAGAGCGTGAAGTCGCTGGCCATGGACAGCGGCTTCAACGCCTGGTATCACGAGCCGGAGGTGCGCATCGGCGGACGTGGAGACCGCCTCTACCGCGCCTCGTCCTCGCTGCGGCTCACGCCGGGGGCGCTCCTCGAGATCGACCTGGGACCCGCCAATGACCAGGCCTACGGTGACGTCGGCGTCGCGCTGGCCTTCGGCGCCAAGGAGCAGCCCGAGCTGGTCCGGGACGCCCGCGAGCTGTGCCGCTCGACCTGCGGCTTCGCCAGCCGCTGGAAGACGGTGGGCGAGCTCTTCGTCTTCGCCCAGGGCTGGTCGATCAACCACCGCATGACCCTGGGCGACGCCAAGGCGGTGGGCCACGTCTGCCTGAACCGCGAGGGGCTCGGCGATCTGGCCTGGCCGACCTCGGCGCGCGCGGCGACCTACATGCGGCGCAACCAGATCCAGTGGTACAACCCGCGCCGGCTCAGCGGGCTCTACGCCGTGCGCCCGCGCCTCGTCTCCAAGGACCAGGGGCTGGCCTTCGAGGAGATGATCTACGTGGACGGCGACGTCAAGCGCATCCTCGGCCGGACCAGCCTGGACGAGATCGGGACCTGGTGAGAGGCGGGGCGGCCCGACCCGCGCTCAGGCCGAGGGCTGACGATCCCAGGCGCGGATCTGGGCGAAGTCCTTGATGTGTCCCCAGATCGCCTTGGCGCCGCGCGCCATGTAGTCCAGGTCCTCCAGCGAGTCGAGGTGACGCAGCTGGTTGGCCAGGAAGCGTGGGTGCAGGAACAGCTTGTAGAACTGCCCCGCCATGCGCACGACCTCTTCCTCGTTCATGTCCGTCAGCACGCAGACCGGCTCGGTCATGTCGTAGCGGTCGTAGTCCTTCTCGTCGAAGCGGATCCAGCCGTTGCGCTGGCAGAGATCGAAGAGCGGCGTGCCCGGGTAGGGCATGACCACGGTGGCCTGCAGGTGGTGGGCGAGGCCGTTGTGCATCAGGTAGCGGGCGAGCTTGAGCGTCTCGTAGGCGTCCTCGCGCGTCTCCCAGGGATAGCCGACCATGAGCGTCAGGTGCGGCTGGAGGCCAGCCTTGGTGGCCATCTTGCAGCCCTCGATGATCTGCTCGCGGGTGAGCGACTTGTCGAGGATGTCGATGGTGCGCTCCGACGCGCTCTCGATGCCGAGGATCAGCTTGCGGAACCCCGCCTTCTTCATCAGCTCGCAGTTGCGCGGCGTGAAGTAGTCGAAGCGGAAATTGCAGTCGAAGATGACCTTCTCGTTGATCTTCCGGCCGATCATCTCGTTGCAGAGCCGGATCAGCCAGTTGCCCGTGGGCAGCGCGCCGGTGTCGTCGAAGATCTCGCGCGCCCCGTAGCGCGTGATCAGCATGTCCATCTCGTCGGCCAGGCGCTCCGGGCTGACGGTGCGGAACTTCGGATAGGTGACCGTCCAGGAGCAGAAGGTGCAGCGCCCATAGGGGCAGTCGCGCCCGGCCATCGTCCACATGAAGGGCAGGCGCTTCTTCCACTTCTCGAAGTACAGGTGCGCGTTGGTGAGATCGCGGTCGATGAAGGGCAGCTCCTCGAGATCGCCGAGCGCCTTGTAGGGCCCGGTGTCGCCGAAGGTCCCGTCGTCGTTGCGGTAGTAGACGCCGCCGGCCAGCGCGTCGCCCTTCGTCAGGTGATTGACCAGGTTCTGCAGAGAGAAGTCGTAGTCACCCCCGGAGAAGCAATAGTCCACCCGCGACGAGGCCATGGACTCCGTCGCGTTCCCGGCGATGTGATCGCCGAAGAGCACGCAGCGGACGCCGGGCACCAGCTTTTTCAGCTTGTCGATCATCGCCCAGTGCTGGCGGACCACCGGGCTCTTCGTCTCCAGCGCGATGAGCTCGGGCTGAAAGTCCGTGAGCAGCCGCTCGAACTGCCCCCAGTCCCGGTTCTCGGCGATGCAGTCCGTCCAGCAGACGTCGTGCCCGTCGTGCTTGAGCAGCGTCGCGGCGGAGGCTGGGACACAAGGATAAAGGTAGCTTGGCTCGTGGAACCACTGAAACTGACGGTTCTGGGTCAGCATCGGGCTGCCCTTCGACGACACCAGCGGCGGGTAGGCGACCATCACGCGCATGCGGAATCCCTACTCCAGTGGGGGATGTTCCATGGATCGCACGCTGGAGCCCGAGCGTCAACTGCGATCGGTCCCACCCTGACAGGCCGGAGCTACCGGGCTACGCTGCCGCTTCAAACCCCGAGGCGCGCGTGAGCCAGCGGAACGAATGGGAGCAGGACAGGGTCCACGGCGTCGGCTTCGCCTACGACTGCCACCTCGGCTTCGATCTCCAGGAGCGGGCCGGACTCCAGCGCGTGCTGGTGGACTTCGAGGCCTGGACCGACTGGCGGCGCGCGGCCGAGCAGGACGAGCCCAGCGACGCGCTGGTCGATTATGCCAAGGTCAACCAGCGCATCCAGGCCCTCGTGGACACGCGCGAGTGGCGCCTGGCCGAGGCCATGGCCGAGGACGTGGCGCGCCTGCTCTGCCAGCAGTTCCCCGTCTCTCGGGTGCGCGTCAAGGTGACGAAATCCCCCTTCGACATGCCCAGGGCCGGCGCGGTGGCCGTCGAGTGTTGGCGCACCCCCGCGGACTTTGCCCTGACCTCCGCCGAGCCCACGAGGAGCCCGCGCGCATGAGGGTGTTCTCCAATACCGCCATGAGCGCCGACGGGAAGATCGGCACCTTCGCCTACGAGCATGCGGCCTTCGGCTCCGCCGAGGACCTGCGCATGATGAGCGAGCTGCGCGCCGCGGCCGACGGGGTGCTCGTCGGCGGGCAGACCTTCCGCAACTGGCCCATCCCCCTGGTCGAGAAGGCCGAGGATCTCACGGGGCCCGTCACAGGACGGCGCCCCATCTGGAACGCCGTGCTGACGCGCCGCGGCGTGCTGGACGCGGAGAACAGCGAACGGATCGGCCGACGTTGGCCTGACCCGCGGGTGAAGCTGCTCGTGTTGGGCGGCCCTCAGTTGGATGTGGCGGCCCACCGCGAGACCCTGGGCGCGGAGGTCCTCGTCTCAGAGACGCCGTCCGTGGCCTGGGCCATCGCCGAGCTCGCCGCGCGCGGCTGCGAGAACATCCTGGTCGAGGGCGGCGGGGACATTCTCTACCAGCTCATCGACCAGAACCTGCTCAACGAGCTCCACCTCACGGTGTGCCCGCTGATCATCGGGGGCCGAGGCGCCCCAACGCCAGTGGACGGCAGAGGCTTCACGGCCGATCAGACCCGCCGCCTTCGCCTCCTGGAGTGTCGTCAGGTTGGCGAGGAGCTGTTCTTGCGTTATCAGATTAGATCGTGAGCGGAATTGCGCGCTGAGCCCAGCAGGGTGAGCGCGCGAGAGGAGTCGTGATGTCCCTGCGGGATCAGGCGTGGTGGCCCGAGTTCTGTGCGCGACTTCGTAACGAACCGTTGGACCAGCTCAGTCGAGCTTACGGTCAGTCTACGCAGGCGCTCTGCGTCGCGCTGAATCTCGGAGACGACGGCGGGCCAGCGACGGAGGCCGCCTGGTGGCCCGAGGCGGTGCGCCGGTACAAGGCCGGCGACTCGCTGCGCGAGATCAGCCGGATCTTCGGCGTCAACCTGCGCCGCCTGCGCCGTGGTCTGGCGCGCGCCGGGCTTCGCGCGGCGGGAGAGGATCTCGGTCAGGAGGGCGTCAGCGCGCTGACGGAGCTGCGCGACCAGCTCGGGAAGGTGCCCGACGGCGTCCTCGCCGAGAAGGCCGGCGTCACGGTCGAGGCCGTACAAGGCGAGCGTCGGCGTCTGAACATCCCGCCCTACCGCAACGCCGGCGCGCTGTCCGCCCCGGAGGCGGTCGCTCCCCTCCCCGCTCCGGCTCCCGCTCCGGCTCCCGTCGTCGAGGCGAAGCCGGCCGCGCCGATCGAGGCGCCGCAGCCTCCTCCTCCCGCGCCCCGCGCCCCGATCCGCGCCCAGCCCGAGGCCGGCGGCGCCACCACCATCCGGCGCGTCGTGCTCACCGCCACGGCGCAGTCCGACGTGCCGCCGCCTGCGCGCGCGCCCGCGCCGACGCGCCGCGAGGAGCTCCGCCGCGAAGGCTTCGGCCGCGACGACGCGCGCCGCGACGATCCTCGGCGAGATGACGCGCGCCGCGGTGCGCGGGACTGGCGCGATGAGCCGAGCGCGCGCACCGGCCCCACCTTGACCTCCCGGAACACCTTCCGTCGCGAGGCCTCCGAGCCGACCGTCGTTCGTCGCCCCAGCTCGGGCGGCCGGATCGCCGCCATGGGCCGAGGAGAGCTCCCGCCCTCCGAGGACAACGCGCTGGGCCGCGGAGACTACGGGGCCGAGCCCGCCGACGACGGCAGCGGCGGCACCCTCGCCGCGCGTGAGCGTCGCGGCCGCCTGCGGCTGATCCGGCCCGACGCGATCCAGCCGGAGCCCATCCCGGAGCCCGACGCGCCCAAGCCGCGCCGCCGCAAGGAGCCGACCTACAGCCCGGTCCGGAACCTCACCCCCGATGAGGTGGATCTCAGCGAGCTCGCGCTCGAGCCCTCGTCGAGGGTCGACAGCGAGCCGCGCGCCGAGGACGAGCGCCGCGCCGCCCCCACGCCCGAGCCAGAGGCGCTCCCGCTGTTTCTGGAGAGCCTCCCCCCCGACGCCGAGACGCGGGAGCTGGTCCGGTTCCTCGGGCTGGAGGGCATCGAGTCCACCCTCGGCGCCGACCTCTCCTACGGCGGCCAGCGCCTCGTGGACCTCGGCATCGCGCTCGGCTCCAAGCCGCGCGTGCTGCT
>CAZKWG010000058.1:18043-18301 GCA_964556105.1 uncultured Enterobacterales bacterium
CCCCGACGCAGAGACGCTGGATCTGGAGCGCGCCCAGGAGGAGCGCGCCGAGGAGGAGCGCGCCCAGGAGGAGCGCGAGGACGAGGCCCGGGTGCTGGCCGCCCAGGACGAGCCGGCTACGACCCCGGTGTCGATCCGTCCTGTCCGCGCCCCCCGCGCGCCGCGCCCCCGCCCGACGCCTCCGCCCGTCGCCGCGCCGCCGCGCCCCGTCGTGGAGGCTCCCGCCCGCGCCGTCGCGCCGACGCCGGTGGTCGCGCC
>CAZKWG010000059.1:0-18220 GCA_964556105.1 uncultured Enterobacterales bacterium
CCTCCCAGCGGGCCGTGCGCTCGATGCTGGCGGTCGCCACGCCCTTGTCGGTGCCGTAGGAGAGGCACTCGTCGAAGGCCATCGCGATGTCCGCGCCCAGCTTCTGCTGGATGTCCATCGAGATCTCGGGCGAGAGAAACGTGCGCTGGCCATCGAGCTCATACGCGAAGGTCACGCCGTCCTCGTCCACCTTCGCCTTCTCGAGCGAGAAGACCTGAAACCCACCCGAGTCCGTGAGGATGGGCAGATCGAAACCCATCATGCGGTGCAGGCCGCCGTGCTTGGCGACGATCTGCGCGCCCGGGCGCTGGGAGAGGTGGTAGGTGTTCGCCAGAATGATCTGCGCGCCGGTCTGCACGACCTGCTGCGGCGCCAGCCCGCGGACCGCGCCCTGGGTGCCCACCGGCATGAACACCGGCGTCTGCACCACGCCGCGCGCCAAAGTGAGCACGCCAGCGCGAGCCTGCCCTGAAGTAGCCTCAACCGTGAAAGGTACGGGATTCACGCGAACCCCCTATCCTTCTGAAAGTGGTCGTGCCCGAGAATCCGTTGCCTGGAATCGTCCCCAGGATTTAACATGACGGGATAAGGATTCAGTCCAGGTCCGGGTTCCCTGGGGAGACCGCCACAGCATGGCCACCGGCAATTCGCGCCCACCGCCTTTTCCACCGGGGACGCACCTTTCGGAGCACTACAGCATCGAAGGGCTGGTGCGTCTTGCCGAGGGGCGCATGTACTACCTGGCCAACGACGACCGTCCAGATCGTCCGAGGCGCTTCTGCTGGGAGTGCGGCAGCGACGAGACGCCCAGAAATCGCGCCGCGTGTGTCAATTGTGGCGCGAGCCTCGCGCCGCGGCGCTTTCTGGTCAGCGTGCGCTGGGATCGCGACGGTTTCGAGCCTTACGCGCGCTTTTTCGAGAAGCACTTCGATCACCCGGGCATGATCGCCCCGGTGGACATGTTCTTCCAGGACGGCGTGCTCTGCTCGGTGACCCCGTGGAACGGGGAGAGCCTGATGATCGACGAGGCCTCGCCCCTGTTGATCAAGCGCGTGCTGGACATGGCGCAGCGCGCCGCGGGGATGCTGGCCTTCCTCCACGTGCAGGGCATCAGCCTGGGCGCGCTCACCCGGGCGAATTTCCTGGTGCGCAGCGGGCGGGAGTTCCTGCTCTTCGACCCCGACGTGGCGACCGTCTACGACGGCCCCGTGCCCGAGCCGGTGCGCTCACGGGAGATCTCGCAGCTCGGCGGGATCCTGCGCCGCTACACGCCCGTCCACGCCAAAGAGCTGATCGAGTTCTTCTCGACGACCGAGGAAGGCGCGCTGCCGAACCCGCTGGCCTTCGGCCGCGCGCTCGAGGAGATCATCGACCAGGGAGAGGCGAAGCTCGCCGGGAAAAAGAACCACATCGGCGCGATGACCGACGTGGGCCTGGTGCGCGTGCTCAACGAGGACAACTGGGGCTGGACGCGCCTGGCTGACTCCATCTACCTCTACGCGGTCGCCGACGGCATGGGCGGTCACGAGTGCGGCGAGGTGGCCAGCCAGATGGCGGTGGAGACCCTCTGCCGCGTCGCCCACGAGCGCGTGGAGGCGACCAACCAGCTGACGCCCGAGGCGCTGGAGAACATCCTCGACGAGACCTTCCAGACGTCGAACAACACCATCAAGGACCACTCCGAGCGCATGGGCAACGACATGGGCACGACGCTGGTCACGGCGATGGTGCTGAGCGACAAGGCGGCGCTGGTGGCGAACGTGGGCGACAGCCGCGGCTACCTCATGCGCCGGGGCTCGCTGCACCAGATCACGCGCGACCACAGCCTCGTGGCGCGGATGGTCGAGCAGAACCGCATCACGCCCGAAGAGGCCCGCAACCACCCGCACTCGAACATCCTGCTGCGCACGGTCGGCACCGAGCGCAACGTGGAGATCGACATCTTCCGGGTCGAGCTCGAGGCGGGCGACCGCATCCTGCTCTGCTCGGACGGGCTCTGGGGCGAGGTCGAGGACGACGAGATCGAGTCGCTGCTCAACCGGCACGAGGACACGCGCACGCTCTGCCGTGAGCTGATCCGCTCCGCTCACCAGGGCGGCGGGCGCGACAACATCACCGTGATGGTGGTGCAGATCCCCGAGGAGAGCTGAGCCGGCGCGCTGGGCTCGCCAGGCTCAGGGCGCGACCACACCCTCGAGCAGCGCGTCCAGGGCCGCGGTCAGGTCGGCCTCCAGCTCTCCGCCCTTGGGGTTCCCCGCGGCGAACACGTCGCCCGAGGCGTCGATCACGTAGGTGATCGGCAGCTCGCTCACGCCGTAGCGCCCGGAGACGACCCGGTGATGGTCCCGCAGGACCGGGTAGGTGAGCTGCAGACCGTTCACCCAGTCGGAGATCGGCCCCAGCGCGCCCGTGTCGGCCAGGATCGCCACCACCTGCACGCTCTTGCCGCGGTAGCGACGCGCGACCTGCTCGAGCGCGTCCAGATCATCCCCGCCCGCGGCGCGCGAGCAGAAGAACAGGACCGTCGCCTTGTGCGGGTAAGAAGGATCGAGACCGGCGAAATCCGAGAGGGCCACGGAGGGTTTGTTGACCAGCTCCATCGCCGTCTCCTCGTTCAACGCGGGCAGCGTGAACTGGAGCGCGGCGGAGCCCGGCAGCACGGAGGGGGGACCGGCGATGGCGAGACCCAGCGAGAGCAGCGCGAGCAGACCCATCAGGGCGTCCTTGACGCGGCGCGAGGTGACCTGCGACGCGAAGAGGGGTACAGGAGGCGCGTGTGCGCTGGTCGCACTGTAAAGCCATGCCGGCCAGGGAGCAAGCGCCGATGAGAGCGCCAGAGCTGGTCCAGAGGATCGCCCTCGCCTGCGCGCGCGCCGGCGGCGAGGCGTGGGTCGTGGGCGGAAGCGTCCGCGACGCGCTGCTCGGGCGGGCGGTCAAGGACTGGGATCTGGAGGTTCACGGGCTCTCGCGCGCCGAGGTCGGCCGCCTGCTCGGGCCGCTGGGCGCCTCCCCCATGGTCGGGCGCAGCTTCGGCGTCTACAAGGTGCGCGCGCAGGGCCTGGAGGTGGACGTGGCCCTCCCGCGCGAGGGCGCGAGCCCGGGCGAGCCGGTGACCCTGACCGAGGCGCTGCGCCGCCGCGACCTGACGATGAACGCCATCGCCTGGAATCCGCTCAGCGAGGAGACCTGTGACCCCTTCGGCGGCGCGCAGGACATCCGCGCCCGCCGCCTGCGCGCCGTCGATCGCGACACCTTCCTGGAGGACCCGCTGCGCGTGCTGCGCGTGGTCCAGCTCGCGCCCCGCTTCGGCTTCGAGCCGGACGACGAGCTGCGGGAGATCTGCCGCGGCGCCGACCTGCGCGGGCTGCCCGCCGAGCGCGTCTTCATGGAGGTCGAGAAGCTCCTGCTGAGCGCGGCCCGGCCGTCGGAGGGGCTCGCCCTGGCGCGCGCGCTGGGCGCCCTGGAGAAGGTGCTGCCCGAGCTCGTGGAGGCTCCCGTGGAGGCTACCCACGCGGCCCTCGACCGGGCGGCCACGCGACGGGCGGAGGCGGGCCCGGCGCCGCGCGATCTGGTGCTGATGCTCGCCGCGCTGCACCACGCGCTCCCCGCGGAGCAGGCGCGCGCCTCGCTGGAGCGCCTCGGCGTCCACACCCGCCTGCGCTATCCGGTGCGCGCCCGCGCGCTCGGCGCCGTCGCCTGCTGGTCCGAGCTCGCCGTCCCCACCTCGGACGCGACGCTGAGGCGCCTCGCCGAGATCGAAGAGGTCGGCCTGGTCGCCGAGACCGCCTGGGCCGCCACCGGGGCGGCCTGCGCGCTCGAGGCGAAGGCGCGGGCAGAGGCGCTCGGCGTTCTGTGGACCGCCCTCCCTCCGCTGTTGACGGGTCGCGATCTCATGAGCGAGGGTGTACCTTCTGGTCCAGCCATGGGGCAACTCCTCTCCCAGGTGCGCGACGCTCAGATAGAAGGAAAGCTCAACGATCCTGAACAGGCGCTCGGCTTCGTGCGGCTGCTGCGCGGCACGCTGGTCTCAGAGGGATAAAGCATGATCGCCATGAAGACTGCGCCTCTCGCCCTCCTCCTCTGCGCGCTGCCGGCCTCGGCGGCTCCGACGTCGGACACACCGGCGGCGTCCGCGCCCGCGGCGTCCGCGCCCGCGGCGTCCGCGCCCGCTGCGGCGACCTCCGCGACGTCCGCGCCTGCCAGCCCGCTCAGCGTGACGGCGGACCTGCGCCAGGAGTACCTGCAGGGTCAGGACCTGCTGGTGCTGGTGACGCTCACGAACAACGGGACCACGCCGCTGACCGTTCCGGATCTCACGGCGCGTCCCTGGCGCGTGAAGTTCCGCTTCACCCTCCCCAGCGGCCAGGCGCAGAACCGCTTCACCACGCCGCCCGCGCAGGAGCCGGCGGCGAGCTGGACCATCTCGGCCCGCGGCCAGAAGCGGGTCCTGCTGGAGGTGCCGAGCGGCTCCGGCCTCAAGGAAGGGAGCTATACCCTGGCCATCGAGGTCGATCTCGGCGATCGCAAGGAGACGCTGCCGGCGCGCCCGGTGCGCATCTCCGCGGCGAAGCCCGTCACCGGCTTCCTCGCCCCGGACACGCTGCTCAACGAGCGCGACGGCGTCGTCTCGCTGTGGCTGCATCAGGCCAGCGAGGGCTTCGACCTCTATCTGGCGGTCGCCGACGCCCGCGCGCCCGAGCGCGGCGCCCGCAACGACTACCTGCTCCACCTGGACCGCAAGGTCCAGCCCCAGCTCACGGCCGCGCGCCCCGGCGACGGGGACCGGTTCGTGCTGTGGGCGACGTCGGAGCGCACCCTGAGCTATGTCCGCCTGCAGTCCGGCCGCGTCGAGGGCGCTCCGCGCACCCTCGATCTGCCCTGGCCCAAGGTGGAGATCATCGGCCAGGGCGCCACGGACGCCAAGGGGAACCTGCACGTCCCGCTCTGGATCCCCGCCCCGCAGGGCGCGGGGGGCGAGCTGCGCCTGGCCTCCGTCGACGCGCGCGGCAAGCCTCAGTTCCGCAAGATGACCAGCCTGAGCGTGCGCCCCGCCCAGATCCGCACGGTGGTGGATGTCGGCGGCGGCGTCAACGTGATGGTGCAGCGCGAGAACCTCCTCGACCTCTACACGCTGCGGCCCGACTATCCGGACGAGGTGCCGATCCCCGGAGAGCGCCTCTGGGCCGCTGAGGCGGGCCAGCAGCTCCTCACCGCGCGCTACGGCAGCGTCCCCCAGGGCGAAGAGCAGGCGGGAGGGCTCGGCGTGCTCGTGGCCTGGTCTCAGCCCGGCAAGATCGAGAGCCAGTGGGTCAGCCTGCAAGGCAAGGCGCTGCAGCGCGTACCCGCCACCCCCGTCGCGGAGGGGGCGCAGCTCCTGCGCCTCGTCCCGCGCGGAAAGGAGGCCCCGGGCCTGCTCTTGAAGGGCGCCGACAGCAAGCTGAGCTATGTCGAGGGCAGCGCCAGCGCGACCGTCGCCCTGCCCGCGGGCGACTGGGAGCTGATGCGCGACGCCATCGGCCGCCCCCAGCTGGTCTCCCTGGGGGCGAAGATCGGCGTACAGGCGAAGCCGCTCGAGCTCAAGACGCCCACGCCCTGAGCGGAGGGCGCTGGCGCCTTCAGCGAGCGTCGAGGATTACTCCTCTTCTTCCTCGAGGATCACGCCGTCGCAGGCGCCTTCGGGAGGATCGTCCCCGCACATGTCGGGGTTCGCGCAGCAGTACTCGAGCATCTGCGAGTCGCAGAAGGCGGCCTCGAGACCGGCGAACTCCGGGAGCGGCTCACCCGTGACGGGATCGAGCGCCTCCTGCGGGATCGTGCACTCCGAGACGGAGATGCCGCCGATGCCGCAGCCCGCGCCAACGACCATGGCGCCGAAGGAGAGGATGCCGTCGTCGAGCGGCGTCGCGAAGGTCTGGAGCACGACCGTGAAGTCCACGCCCTCGAGCAGCTCGGTGTCGACCTCGCAATACTCGGGCGCGCCGCGCCCGCCGTGTGCGTCCGACTGACCGCGGCTGCCCACCTGGCTGCAGTCCTCGTCGTAGTCGATCTCGATCACGTTCCCGAGGCTGTCCGTGTAGTACCCCGTGAAGTCGCCGACATCGACGCCCGGCGAGCCCGTGTAGTACGACGAGAGGCCGCCGAAGAGGTCGAGGTCACCATCGTCCCGGATATTGTCCGGGTAGATGTAGGCTGAGTTGGGCTCCGTCGGCGAGATCGACTGGTTCCAGGAGACCGCCTCCGGATCCATGATGATGCAGACGGCCTCGCCCGTGCCCTTGAAGCTGAAGGTCACGCCGCCGCGCGTACCCGCCGGAGGCGTGCCGACCTGGTCGTAGAAGCAGTTCGGCGACCCGTCCTCCGCCTCGCAGCCCAGCGACCCGATGGCGCGCGCGGTGTCCGCCTCGATGACGTTGATCTCGCCCAGCTCCTTGACCGGATCGAAATTGTCGTCCGGACGCTGGACCAGGTCACGACCGTTGCGATCGCAGGCCGAGAGGGAGGCGGCGGCGCCGAAGAAGAGCGCCCAGCGAATGCTACTCGACATAGTGGAACCCCAGCTCCAGCACGAACTCTTCGGCAGGGTCGGTGATGATGGGCGCGTCCTGGACGATCCAGTCCCCGGAGTCGATGAACTGGCTCGGGGCGTTCAGGAGACCCGTGTAATTGGTGCCCTGGTAGAAGGACTCGGAGTATCGGACATATTGCTGCCCGGACTCGGCGTCGCAGGTCGCGAAGTTGAACTCGTAGGCCGGCATGTCCATCCAGCCCCAGAGAGCCATCCCCTCCACCCAGTTGACGTGGGGGATGGTGACCTCGGCCTCGATATAGTCACCCTTGTCGGTGAAGTCGTTCTCGTCGTTCAAGAACGCCAGCTCGTCGTCGCTCGTGATGTAGTAAGCGTCGTAGCAGCGCTCCTGGAAGATCTCCGGATCGGTGATCTCCTCGCCGTCCGGGCCCGTCACAGGGGACTTCAAGACGTCCGAGAAGAACCCGAGGATCTCCTCGTAGCTCTGGAAGCGCCCGGTCACGACCTTGCACACCACGGTCTGGTAGCACGCCCAGTCGAAGCGACCGATGCTGGTGCCGCCATAGGGGTAAGTGTCCCCGACCTGGTCCTTGTCGATGATGGGACCCATCTCCGGGTGGGGGTAGTCGAAGTACCCCTCACTCACCGAGGGGAAGGCCCCGAGGTAGACCGGACCCAACGCGCGCATGTCATTGATGACCATGGGCTCGCCCGTGGTGGGGTCGCTGAGCGTGATGTCCAGCGCCTCCTTGGGGAGCCGCACGACACCCTTGAGGTCGGCGCTCGGGAGGTTCTCGTCATATCCGCACCCGGCCAGGAGGCCGAGCATGAGCGTGAAGGCGTGGCTCATGGTTAGAACTCGTACTCCACGCCGACCGAGGCCCGCATCGGGCTCTGACGGGCGGCGATGATCCAGCGGTTGTCTGCGGAGACGTAAGCCGACGAACCGCCCGCGGCCGTGTTCAGGCCCTGGCGGTTGTTGGTGATGTTGCTGACCTCGAGCGCGGCGGAGAGCTTGCCCCGACGGACCGGGATGGCCTGCTCAGCGCGGACGCTGAGGTTCCAGGCGTTCTCCTCACGCTCATACGTGCCGATCGTGTCCATGTAGATCGAGCCGGAGTCGATGCCCGCCGCGGCGTAGGCGCGCGACTGGGGCGTGCCGCTCTCATACGAGAAGGTGCTGCCCAGCGAGGTCGTCCAGGGGTCGTTCGGGATGTCCCAGACCGCGCCCATGGACACGTCGTGCGTGACGTCGGTGATCAGCGTGCCGTTCAGGTAGTACTCGTTCTGAGGCGCGACATCCAGGAAGGCGCTGACCTGGCTGAGCGTGGTGCCCCGGCTCCGCGTGAACGAGTAGGAACCCTGCATCTGCCAGCGGTCCGCCATGCGCCGCGAGAGCCCGAACACCGTCTGGTAGTAGGTGCGCTGGGCGATGTCGGGGCTGCGCAGCCGGTAGAGGACGTCGTCGCTGCCGTCGCTGTAGCCGATGCTGTTGTAGCCGTCCTCGTCCCAGATGAGGTTGATCTCATCGTCCTCGAAGAGGTTCTGGGTGAACTTCGCCTGGAAGTACAGGCTGGCCACCACGTCCTGAATCACCTCACGCTCGGCGCCGATGTTGAAGTCGTCGGAGTGCGGGGCGATGAGGTTGTCCAGGTAGGTGTCCGTGTTCTCCGCGGGGGCGTAGCTGTAGTTGTCCGACGAGGTGTTCGACCAGCCGTCGAAGTACTCGCCGAGGAAGAGCTTGGTGCCCTGCCCCGTGCGGTTGACCAGCCCGGTGGAGCCGAGGTTCGCCGTGTCGTTGAAGCGGCCCATCGACGCCACGAACTTGGTCTTCCCGTTGCCCCAGGGGTCCCAGGAGATGCCGAAGCGCGGCCCGAAGAGCCCGACGTTGATGACCTCCTCACCGACGTCGTTGTAGATCTCCGAGTAGTCGTAGCGCACGCCGTAGCGGACCGTGAGGTTGCTCAGCGGCTTCCAGGCGTCCTGGATGAAGGTGCCGAAGTGCCGGGCGCTCTGCACGAACTGGCGCGGACCGCTGACCTCGACCCAGTAGTAGTTGTTCAGCGTGCTCGGGTCGTAGCTCGAGGCGTTCAGGTCCACGTAGTACAGGTCGCCCGTGTAGGACGCCATGTAGTCGCGGTAGGACATGTCGAAGGCCGCGCCGACCTTGATGTCATGGGTCCCGAGGAAGTCCACCTGAAGGAGGCTGAACTTGTTGTCCGTCGAGAAGCGCCAGCGATCGTCGAACATGAAGAAGTAGAAGTTGTCCCGGTCATAGGCGTTGAAGGAGCCCAGACGACCAGGCGTCGTGTAGTCGATGGTGTTCTCGAGCTCGTCGGCCTCGCAGGGGTTGTAGCCCAGGCCCTCGTCGTGCGTGCAGGGCACCTGCGAGATCTCGATGAACGACTTCTGAACCGAGTTCTTGCTGTCGAAGGAGGCGGTGGCGGTGGGGAACCACTGCCACTGGGCCGAGCCGAAGAAGCCCCCCTGCGCCTGGCGGTACTGCGCCGAGGACTCGACGAAGCGATCCCCCTGGTTGTTGTTGTCGATCGAGGTCGGGTTCGTCTGCGCCAGGAAGGTGAGCCGGTGGGCCGAGCTCGGCTGCCAGGTCAGCTTGCTGTAGACGTAGTGGCCTTCGTAGTCGCGGGGAAGGTCGATGCCGACCAGGGCGATCAGCGAGCGCTCGTGCGCGTAGCTGGTCACGAACCACAGCTTGTCCCGAATGATCGGGCCCGAGATCTTGGCGTAGATCTGGTAGGTCTGGAAGGTGCTGTCGAAGTCCGTCGGCGCGAGCTGATAGCCGTCGGCCGAGTAGCGGGCGTCGAGCTTCGGCGACCAGTCCCCGTTCGTGTAGTAGGCGGCCGTCTGGAACTCGAGCGTGTTACCGCCGCTCTCCGTGACGATGTTGATGATGCCGCCGAGGTTCACGCCGTACTCGGGGTCGAAGGCGCTGGTGAGCACCTCGACCTGCTCGATGGCGTTGAAGTTGAAGTTCAGCGAGAACGTGCCGGTGACGGGGTCGGTGATGTTGACGCCGTCGAGCAGGTAGGTGTTCTCGTTCGACGCCGCGCCGCCCACGTTCGGGTTCGCGCCGCCGGTCACGCCCGCCGCCATCTGGACCGCGCCCTGGTAGCTGCGGCCCGACGGGATGCGCTGCAGGAAGTCCTTCGAGAGCACCGAGCCGCGGTTCGTGGACTCGGTGTCGATGTTCGGCCGGGTCTCCTCGACGATGATCTCTTCACCGCCGCCCTTGAGCGGCATGGCGACCGTGACGATCGAGGTGCGGCCGATCTGCACCTCGATGCCCGTCTTGGTGACCTTGGCGAAGCCGGCCTTGTCCGCGAGGAGCTCGTAGGTCCCCGGGGGCAGCTCGGCGAAGAAGAACCGACCTTCGGCGTCGGTCTCCGACTGGCGCGTGCCCATCAGGTTCGACGACCGGATGGTGACGAGGACACCCGGGATCGGCAGCCCACCATCGTCGATCGTCGTGCCCTTGAGGGTGCCGGTCGTGACGGAGGCGAGCGCGAGCTGCAAAGGAAGAAGCGCCAGGAGGACCAGCAGCCGCAGCAGGAAGAGCGGTACTCGGAGCATCAGTCGATTCCTTGGAGGGCGCGAGGAACGGAGGAGCGCATTCCGGGGCGAATATCCCAGGCAGCCGCGCGAGGCGAGCCACCACGAGGGAGTTCCACGAGAGGCTGAGAGGTTAACCTTCGGAGGAATAGGCGAAGGTGTCAGGAAAGTCAAGCGCTACTCGCGCTACTCGGACGATGAAGCGCACCCTCGCACCAGGGCGGTTGACGTCTGGGGCCCATTGCCCTACCTTATGCACGTCAACGGGAGAGGAAGGATGGGAATCCCTGCGCATGGTTCGCGATGGTCGGCTCTCGCCGCCGCGGTGCTCTTCAGCGCCCTGGTCGGCTCCGCGCCAGCGCATGCCACTTCACTGGCCAGGCTCAGCACCGAGCAGCTCGTAGACGCCTCCGAGCTCATCGTGCGCGGAACGGTCGTCGAGGTCTGGGCCGAGATCGACGATCGTGGCGCGGTCTGGACCCGCGCCCAGGTCGAGATCGACGACGTCCTCAAGGGTGACGCGGACGCGCTCACCGTCGTCGTCGATCAGCGCGGCGGAACCTACGCGGGTCGCACCTATCAGACCGGCGGGGCCGCCCGGTTCAGCGTGGGCGAGGAGGCGCTGCTCTTCCTCGAGACGCTGGAGTCGGGACGCGTGGTCCCGGTCGGCCTGGTGCAGGGGAAGTTCACCATCCAGATGGACCCCTACGTCCGTCAGGCCGTGGTGCAGCGCGTCTCCATGCCGTTCGGCGTGGACTACGACGCCCGCTTCCTGCCGCTCCCCAAGGCGGAGTCCCGCCTGACGCTGACGAATCTCGAGACGCAGGTGCGCGACCGGGTCGAGGCGGGCTGGGACGGCCAGCCCATCCCTGGCGCCAGCGCGGAGCGTCTCGGCCGGATCAACGCCGCTCGGCTGGGGGGGAAGTGATGTCCATCGCAGGTGCGCTCCTCCTGTACCTGGCCGCGCCGGCTCACGCCGCGACCACCTACAGCTACACCGGTCAGGCCTGGGACCCGACCGAGGACTTCCCGCTCCCCTGGTACCAGGGCTCGAAGCAGGACAACGAGCTGGATCCGACCTATCAGGAGGAGGTGCTGATCGCCGCCTTCGACAACTGGGTCGAGGCCGCAGAGTGCGCGGCCCTCTCGCACGAGTACATGGGCGTGCGAGAGGACATCGAGGGCGCGTTCGCCTACGACGAGACGAACACCATGGGCTGGGACGATCCCGGCAACGAGGTCGGAACGGGCGTCCTGGGCGTGACCCTCTGCCTGCCCCAGAGCGGCGGCACGCCGCTGCTGGAGATCGAGGGCACGACGCTGACCCGGCAGCTCGACTGCGACATCGTCTTCAACGACCAGGTCTCCTGGGGCACGCCGGAGGAGGTCTCCTCGGGCAGCTGCTCGGGCGTCTACTCGGTCGAGGCCGTCGCCACGCATGAGGTCGGGCACCTCTGGGGTCTCGATCACTCCTGCGAGGACCCGGACAAGGGCGGCGACGAGTGCGTAGACCTGGAGAAGCTCTACGCGACCATGTACTGGTCGGCGAACCCCTGCGAGTCCACCCAGGCCGTGCCGAAGGAGTGGGACATCGGGGCGATCACGTCCTTGTACGGCCCCTTCTTCACGATCGGGTCACAGGGTGTCCGCGACGGCGGCGTGCCGCTTGAGGTCTGCTTCGAGCTCGAGAGCACCGACGCCGTGACCGGCGTGTCCATCGACACGGTCCAGTGGCGCCTCGGCGACGGCACCGAGAGCACGGAGACGGAGCCCTGCCACACCTACGAGGAGCAGGGCCAGTACACCGTCTCCGCGAAGATCTCGGGCAGCACGGACGCCTGCGACAACTTCGAGTACACGGCGTACAAGAACGCCTATGTGCTGGTCTGCGAGCCGCCCCAGCCCGCCGAGGGCTTCGACGGCCTCTTCACCTACGAGCCCACCGAGGGCTTGACGGTGCAGATGATCAACCAGGCCGACACCGGCGTTTATGGCTGCGTGGAGCGCGTGCAGTGGGACGTCTTCGACGGTGACGAGCTCATCCAGAGCATCTCCGCCTGGTCGCCCAAGATCGCCTTCCCCGCGGCGGGCACCTACCGCGTCGTCCTGAACCTGAAGGGTCCGGGCGGCGAGGCGGCAGCGGAGATCGACGTGGACGTGGTCGAGGCCTCCGGCGGCTGCAGCACGGCCCCGCGCGGCCTGGGCATCGCCGGCGCGCTCGTCGGCCTGGGCCTGGCGCTCTCCCGTCGTCGCGCCCGCTGACCTCGATCTGGAGCCGAGGATGACAAGGCTGGCCCTCGCGGCCCTGTTGGTCCTCTCTGGGTGTGAGACCGCCTCCGCGGACGCGGGGGCGATCTCGGCCCCGATCTTGCTGGATCGACACCCTGAGCGCCTCGTGGATGTCGCGCTGCCGGAGCGCTCCCGCGAGGATCCTCCCGAGCGGATCGAGGTGAGCTCCCCCTGGCGCGCCGTCACCACCGTAGACGGGGTCCGCACCTGGGAGGCCGAGCTCCCGGTGCGCCTGCGCACCCTCTTCTTCAGCTCGCCGCCCGACGACCTCGCGGTCTATGCGCGCTCCAGCGACACCACGCTGCGCCACGCGCGGGCCGGGCGCGCGGCGAGCATGACGGGGACCTGGGAATTCGGCCCATCCTCCCTTCGTGTTCGTCGGCGAGCCGATCAGGGCCCCCCGCAGCCGGGGGAGTACCAGGTGCGCTACGAGCGCGCCACGACCCGCGAGCGGGAGCTGAACCTGGCGACCAGCGGGATGGCCGATGAGGCCTTCCTCTTTCGTTCGCTGCAGGTGGACGACACGACGCGCCACGGGCTCCTGCTCCCCGCGCCGGCCAGCGCCACCTTCGAGGTGGATGTCCCCGCCGGGGGCGTGCTGACCCTGAACGCGAACATCCTCCCTCCCGAGGCCGATGATCTCGAGCGCTCCGACGGCGCCACCCTGGTCGTCTCGGCGGGGGCGGCGGGCGCCGAGCCCGTGGAGCTGCAGCGTGTCCGCCTCGAGCGTGGCGGCGCGCGCGACCTGACGATCGCGCTCGATCACCTCGCTGGACAGAGGGTCCACCTGCGCTTCCACACCGAGCCAGGGGCGACGACCACCGGCGACTACGTGTTCCTGGCGGAGCCCACCGTCTACGCGCCCCAGCAGGACCCGCCGCGCGTGGTGCTCATCTTCGTGGACACGCTGCGCCACGACCACCTCTCGATCTACGGCTATCCGCGGGACACGACGCCGAATCTCGCGGAGCTGGCCAGGAGCGCGGCCGTCTTCGAGCAGGCCCGCTCCATCGCGCCCTGGACGCTGCCCTCCGCCCGGACCATGGTGACGGGCGTGGTCCCGGAGCGCTGGAAGGAGGTCGAGTCGCTGCCCCAGCGCTTCGCGCGCGCCGGCTGGGCCACCGCCTTCCTGGCCGGCAACACCTATCTGTCCAGCAATTTCGAGATCGACCGCGACTGGGGGATCCACCGCTGCATCAACTGGCCGCGCGCCTCCATCGAGATCGACCGCGCGCTGGACTTCCTCGCCGACAACGAGGACAAGCCGGTGTTCATGCTGGTTCACCTCATGGATCAGCACCTCCCCTACAAGGAGAACCTCTTCTGGCGCTATCGCTTCGCCGGCGCGCGCCCGAAGGTGCTGAGCTCCGATTATTTCCTGCGCACGGAGATTCAGAAGCTGGGCGGCCGCATGCCTCAGGAGGCGCGCCAGCACCTTCGCGACCGCTACGACAACAACCTCGCGTATGTAGACGCACAGCTCACCCGCCTCTTCGACGCGCTCGACCTGAAAGAGCGCGACACGGCGATGCTCATCTCCGATCACGGAGAAGAATTCTGGGATCATGGCGGCTTCGAGCACGGGCACTCGCTGTACGACGAGCTGCTGCACGTCCCCGCCGTGCTCGTGGGGCCGGGGGTCGCGCCCGGTCGGTATGCCGAGCCCGTGAGCATGCTCGACGTGGCGCCCACCCTGGCGCAGGCCGCCGGGCTCCCGCTCGAGGGGATGGAGGGCTGGCCCCTTCAGACCCTCATCGACGGCTCCCGAAGCAAGGAATTCGCGGACCGCCCGCAGGCTTTCGGTCGGCCGCTCTACGGCGACCGGCTCTGGGGCGCGCTGGACGGCGGCCAGAAGCTGATCATCGATGGCGGGCAGGAGGAGGTCTTCGACATCCTGGCGGACCCGCGCGAGGACGCCGCCAGCACCCCCGCGCCCGCCCTCAGCGCCGCCATGCGCGAGGCCATGTCCGAGGCGCTCGGCACCCCGGTGGCCGTCGCCTGGCGCGTCCAGCCCACCCAGGCGCGGGTCAGCTTCCCCATCGAGGCCGAGCTCACCGTCCCCGGCGGCGTCGCGCAGGCCTGGGTCGGGGAGGATCCCACGAAGCAGGCCGTCGCCGAGGTCGAGATCGTCGGCGACACCGTGACGATGCGCTGGAAGCCCGGCGGCTCGCGCGCGCTGGAGGTCTTCGTCGTGCCCACGCTGGGCCCGACGGCGCCCCTCCCCGGCGCCGTGCTCTCCGTCGTCGGTCAACGCGACCAGGTCACCACGGCGCAGAACCCGTTCACCCCCGAAGATCCGCCGCCCGAGCCGGACGGGAAGGGTGGCGTCCTGCTCATCGCGCACGCCGGCGTGCGCAGCCTGGCCCTGCGCTACATGAGCACGCCCCTGCCCGTGCCGGAAGGCGAGAGCCTACGCGGCTTCGACGCGGAGGTCGCCGGCGAGCTGAAGGCGCTCGGCTACTGGGAGGAGGACGAGCCCGAGCCCGAGCCTGAGCCGAAGCCCGAGCCGAAGCCCACGCCGCCCTAACGAAGGCGCCGCGTGCGCTCGGTGTGCTCCTGCACCAGCTCGACGTCCCGCGCCTCCGCGCCGGGCACGCGCTTCATCAGAGGAGCGAGGCCACGATCCGCGAGACGCTGCGCCATCTCCCCCATCCGCGCCGGATCGACCACCGCCTCCGTCGGCGAGACCCAGGCCAGCACGAAGTCGTCCAGGGGCAGGACCACGCGGATCTCATCGAAGACCTTCGGGTCCGAGACCTTCAGCAGCGCCACCTGCCGATGCGCGATCACGTCGCTCATGCGTCCGCCTCGATGCGGTAGGTGTAGCCCTGCTCGGTGAGGAAGAGCTGCCGCTTCTCGCCGAACTCCTGCTCCACGGTGTCCCGGGTGACGATGGTGTAGAAGTTCGCCGTGTTCTGACCGCCCTTGGGCCGCAGCACGCGGCCGAGGCGCTGCGCCTCCTCCTGGCGGCTCCCCCAGGTGCCGCTGACCTGAATGGCGACGTTGGCGTCCGGCAGATCGACGCTGAAGTTCCCGACGCGCGAGATGACCAGGGTAGGCGCGCTGCCGTCGCGGAAGCGCGCGAAGAGCTCATCGCGCACGCCCTGCTTCGTCTCGCCCGTGATCAGCGGCAGGCCCCAGTTCTCCGCGATGTCCTTGAGCTGATCGACGTACATGCCGATGATCAGGACGCGGCTGCCGCGGTGGCGCTCCAGCAGCTCGCCGATGGTCTTCAGCTTGCGCGGGTTCGTGCTGGCCACCCGGAAGCGCTCCCGGTCCTCGGCGATCGCGTAGATCAGGCGATCGTTGTCATCGAAGCCCACCCGGATCTCCGTGCAGACCGCGCTGGCGATCCATCCCTGCCCCTCCAGATCCTTCCAAGGCATGTCGAAGCGCTTCGGCCCGATCAGCGCGAACACGTCGCCCTCCTTGCCGTCCTCGCGGACCAGGGTCGCCGTGAGCCCCAGGCGGCGCCGCGCCTGAAGGTGCGCCACGACGCGGAAGACGGGCGCAGGCAGCAGGTGGACCTCGTCATAGACCACCAGGCCCCAGTTGGCCGAGTCGAACAGGCCCAGATGGACGAACTCCCCCTCCTTCGAGGGGCGCCAGGTGAGCATCTGGTAGGTGGAGAGCGTGACCGACCGGATGTCCTTGCGCTCGCCGGAGTACTCGCCGACCTCGTCCGTGGTCAGCGAGGTCCGAAGCAGGATCTCGTCCTTCCACTGGCGCAGCGCCGTGACGTTGGTGCAGAGGATGAGCACGCGCATCTTCAGGCGCGCCATGATGGCGATGCCCACGATGGTCTTGCCAGCGCCGCAGGGCAGCACCACGACGCCCGACCCGCTGCCGCCGCCGTCCTCGCCGTAGAAGGCCGCCACCGCGTCCTTCTGGTAGGCGCGCAGCCCCCACTCCTTCCCGTCCGAGCCGGGCTGCCGGAGCTCGAGGGCCAGCGCCTCCCCATCGGTGAAGCCGGCCCGGTCGTCCACCGGATAGCCGTGCTGGATGAGGAGCTGCTTGAGCAGACCGCGGTTCGCCTGATCGACCTCCAGGGTCCGGCTGTCGCGGGAGCGCCCCAGCAGGCCGCCGATCCCGCGCGTGCTCTTCACCTCGGTGAGCAGGGCCGGCGTGTCGGCCTCCAGGAGCAGCACGCCCTCCTGCCGCAGCATGCGCAGGCGCCCATAGCGGGCCAGCGTCTCGCGCACCCAGGTCGGGACGTTGGTGGGGACGTCGTACTTCGACCAGCGCTGGATGACGCCCAGGATCTCGTCCAGCTTGAGCCCGCTCGCCGCCGCGTTCCAGAGGGAGAGCGGCGTGATCCGCCAGGTGTGGATGTAGTCCGGGCTCTTCACCAGCTCTGCGAAGCGGGCCAGCGCGTCGCGCACCTCGGCGAAGTGCGGATTGACGGTCTCGAGGAGCAGCGTGTGGTCCGCCTGGACGATCAGCGGGTTCTCTGGCCGATACTGCACCGGTTCTCCTGGTCTGCCTGCGCGCACATCCGTCAAGAAGCGGTGATGACGGGCGCGATGGAGGGCACGAGGAGGTACACTCTATTCCATGAGGCCGCGCGCAAGCGAGCCCCATGGCTCAAGTCCGAGGTGATCATGCCCCTGCTCTCGCTCCTTCCTGTGATCTGGCTGGGCTCCGGCGCGGCGCTCGCCTTCGACGGGACCCCGCCCTGCCTGGACGAGTCCGCGATCCTGGGGGAGGCGAAGGCCGCTTTCCCGTCGCGCTACGACCGCCTGATGCAGATTCGGGAGAGCGATCCGCAGCGCTACGCCCGGATGCTCCACAACACGGCGCACGTCATGGACGACCCCACCATGGTCGCCTTCCAGACGCGGGTAGACGAGGCCCAGGCGCGCTTCGATCGCCTCGCCGCCTCGCTGGCCAAGGCCACGCCCGCCCAGCGGGAGTCGCTGGAGATCGCGCTGCTGGACGCCGCCGAGAGCCTGGTCGCCGCGCGGGTCGCCGCCAAGGAGGCGCGCCTGACGCAGCTCCGCGACAACGCCCGCAGCCTGAACGCCGAGATCGAGGCGCTGGAGGCCGAACGGGACGCGTCCGTCGATGAGCTGCTCGAGGGCGCCTTTCAGTAGGCTATATTAGCTAGTTCTGTCGCGACGGAGCCGGCTCGACGGCGAGAAACAGGCTCGCCCCGGCTGGCAACGCTCCGGGGCGGCGGGAGCGCCGTCCTGTCCCCAGGCCTCGCAGGTCTGCAGGCAGGTGTAGGGGACGTCGTTGGCCAGGAACAGGCGGACCAGGTCCTCGCTCGCGAACGAGGGCTGTCCGTAGAACGACTTCCAGCGGAGCGAGCGGCAGAGCTCCATGGTCAGCCTCCCCCGCGCGCCGGGCGGCCCAGCAGCGCCCGCTCGAGGGCGTCGCGGATGGCCGGTCCCAGCAGATCGACCTTGTAGCGGGTCCCTGGCAAGGGGTTGGCGCCCTGGACCGCCCGCGCCTCCACCGCCGCCCAGGTGCTCTCCGACGGGCGCTGGCTGATGAGCGCCTCCTCGACCAGCCGATGTCGGTAGGGGATGTTCGCCACGCCGCCCAGGACGACCGCGGCGGCGCGGATGAGGTCGCCTTCGACCTGAAGCCGCGCCAGGACGTCCACGCTGGGCCAGTCGGCGTGCGCCCTGCTGGAGACGCGCAGATAGGCCGACCGCTCCCCCGGCCAGGGCGGCGGCAGGACGACGGCGGTGAGCAGCTCGTCCCGGTCCAGCCGATGGTCGCGGCGCGCGTCCGAGCCGTCTCCGTACAGCGCCTCGACGCTGCGCGTCAGCCCGCCTTCGACCTCGATCGTCGCTTCATGGGCCACGAAGGCCAGGGCGAGCGTGGAGG
>CAZKWG010000060.1:0-17874 GCA_964556105.1 uncultured Enterobacterales bacterium
GGACTGCGCGAGGACCGAAGACGAGCTGGGCTACATCGGCAACAGCGACGGCGCGCCCGGCTGCGACGCCGTGGAAGCGCTGAGCTGGCAGACCTGGATTCAGGACGACGGCTTCTACACGCTCAGCGATGAGATCGTGGCCTGGCGCACCGACGCCCTGATCAACGGCGAAGGCGACCTGCAGCTCACGGTCCACCACGACCTGGGCAAGGGCGAAGACTTCCGTTTCGCCTTCTCCATCGACCCCGACTTCGCGCCCTCCGAGTGCACCTCGGACGAGAGCGGGAACCTGTCGCTCGAGCACGAGGACGGGGCGAGCTGGCTCGAGAAGTGGTCCGAGGACGAGGACGGGTACACGATCTACTACCTGAACGCGGGCGCGTATCAGCTGAACCCGAACGACACCTCGTCGTACTGGTCCTTCGACAGCGACTGGCTGGCCGGCATCGGCGTGGCCAAGTTCGGCGACGACGACTTCTACTCCTACGGCGTGGACTACAACTGGTCCGACCCGAACTACCCCGTCTACGTGTACTGCGAGGACAGCCGCTCCGGGGACCTGCTCCTGGACGAGTGCATGGAGTGGGACACGATCGACGAGCGCGTCGCCGAGCTGAACGCCGCGGGCGCGCGCACGGGTGACTGCCAGTCGGAGGCGGTGAGCTACAACACCCGCCTCTTCTACTCGACGGGCTGGTACAGCCCCTACTGCGAGGAGGGCCCGGTGGTCGGCGGGAAGGAGGCCTACCGCGACGCGATCGCCGAGGAGCTCCGCGCCGAGACGCAGGTCTGGTCGGACGAGATGACCCAGGTCTACGGCGCGGACGCCTTCGAGTTCCGGGTCGAGGACAACGCCTGGCGGGAGATCGACGACGCCGATCAGGGGCTGGACGCCTGGGTGGATGTCCACACCAGCTGGGTCCGCATCAAGGACGGCGCGACCCTCGAGGTGGGTGGCGCGGCCGAGGGTGACTTCCAGATCTACTTCTACGGCGCCGAGTCGGGCTCGCACACGCTGGTGCGCGGGACCTTCAAGATCGACGAGATCAAGGGCGACAAGTGGGCCTATGAGGATCTCGACGCGGTGAAGCGCGAAGAGAACGGCACCGAGTACTGCGGCGGCGCGACGCTCTAGGGCGCACCGCGAGGCGATTGCGGTTGGCAGACGCTCAGAGGGACGTTAGGCCCCAGGTGTCCTCGCCTTCGTGCGCGGCCCTACGGCTGGGACCTCCTGACCGAGATCGTGTGCACCCCCCCCCAGCACGCGGCGGCCACAGGAGGCCCGGCCATTTCTTTTTTGTCTGACCTGCTCTGAGGTCAGCGGATGCGCCGGCTGAGCTCCTTGAACGGAGGAGCGCTGGCGGCTCCAATGAGCTCGAACAAGGCGGCCTCTGCGCTGACCACGCGCCCGCCGTCGGCGCGGACGCGCTCCGCCCCCAGGTGGGCATCGAGCGCGCGCCTCGAGAGGCAGGCGTCCGCGACCAGCCAGACCGTGTAGCCGTGGTCCAGCAGGTCGCGACAGGTCTGGGCGACGCAGATGTGGGTCTCCATGCCGCTGACCAGGACGTTGCGCGCTCCCTCGGCGGGGAGCGCGGCGGCCAGGCGCTCGGGGAAGCCCTCCGCTCCCATGGCAGAGAAGCTCAGCTTCTCGGTGGTGTTCTCTACGCTCAGGTCCTGCAGCGTCGGGCCGAGCCCGCGCGGATACTGCTCGGTGGCCAGGGTCGGCATGCCCAGCTCGCCGGCCAGCCAGCGCAGGTTGCCCGCGCGGGCCCGCGCCAGGTCTCGTTCACCCTCGGCCATGGCGGGGAAGAGGCGCTCCTGCCAGTCCACGAGGAGGAGCGCGGTGCGGCGGGGATCGAGGCGTGCGGGCATATGTTCTCTTGGCAGCCGCTGGGGCTCGGTTTACGGGTAGGAGGATGTGGTTCCTCCTCCTCACGGTCCTGGGATGTGGCTCCTCTAACGAGGGGGCGCAGCCTTCGCAGGGGGTGGCCTCTACGCCGCCCTCGTCATCGACGCCCACCCCGCCGCCGGCCGAGCCTGCCGCGACGCCAACGACGCCGCGCGGGGAGCAGGTCGCGGTCGATCTCGCCGCGGGCGCGGCCTGGGGGGCCGTGTTCTGGCGGGACGGGGTGGCCTGGCAGCGCGGCGGTGGCTCGGCGCTGGTCGGCCCAGGCGGCGCAGGCGAGGGGAAGCAGGGGGCGGAGACCGGGGCCTGCGGCGTCAAGGTCGAGGGGGCGCCGGCGCGCGTGGTCCTCGCGGTCCCGGCGGGGAAGAGCGCGACGGCGCCGCCCGAGGCGCCGGCGACGCGGGCCGAGGTGGTGGAGCGGGCGGCCTGGCGGCTCGACGAGGTGCTGCCGCCACGGGATCGGTTCTCCCCAGCGATCTCGGGCGCTGATCCTGCGCTTCAGCGCGGCGTGCGCGTGGCCAGCGTCGCGAAGACGCGGCGCAGCGGCGCTCCCCCGGTCCTGCTCAGCTCCGGGGCGCGCGACTGCGTGGGCGCCGTCGTCGCCCTCGACCAGGACGCCGGCACGGTCCTGAGCTGGGACCGGATCGAGGAGGCCTGCGAGCCGCTCTCGTTGGTCCCCGCGGCCGACTATGACGGCGACGGGGTGCGCGAGCTGGCCGCCTGGAGCGAGACCCGCGTGCTGCTGTACAGCCTGGAGGAGAGGCCGGGGGTCTTCCGTCTGCGTCGTGTGGGCGACTGGCGCTGTCCGTGAGGTCCGATTGAGCCGCAAGATCGCCATCGCGTCCCTGATCTGGGGGATGTCCATCCTCCTCTCGCGGGTGATCGGCCTGGTGCGCGAGGCCGCGATCGGGCGCGTGCTCGGGGGGGGCGGCGAGGCGGACGTCTACCTGGCCAGCTTCGGCATCCCGGACTTCCTGAACCACCTGCTCGCCGGCGGGGCGCTCTCCATCGTCTTCATCCCGATCTTCGGCGGCTATCTGGCGCGGGGCCAGGAAGAGGAGGGCTGGAAGGTCTTCAGCGTCATCGCCAACCTCCTGCTGGTCCTCATCGCCATCGGGTTGGCGGTGTTCTGGGTCTTCGCCCCCGAGCTGTCCCGCCTGGTCGCGCCGGGCTTCGACGCGGGGCAGCTGGAGACGCTGACCCGGCTCACGCGGATCCTGCTGCCCGCGCAGGCCTTCCACGTCATCGGCGGCCTGCTCGGCGCGGTGCTGCAGGCGCGCGACAAGCACACGCTGCCGGCGCTCGCGCCGCTGGTCTACACGGTCTGCGTCATCGCGGGCGGTCTGCTGGCCGGGCCGGAGCTGGGAGCCGACGGCTTCGCCTGGGGCGTGGTGGTGGGCAGCGTGCTGGGCCCCTTCGGGCTGCCGCTGATCGGCTGCCTGCGCGGCGGACTCCACTGGAGGTTGGTCTTCATCCCCGGTCACCCCGACCTGAAGACGTACCTGGTGCGCTCCCTGCCGGTGATGGTGGGCTTCTCCATCGTGCTGGCGGATGACTGGTTCCTGCGGGCCTTCGGCTCCATGCAGGGCGAGGGAGCCGTCGCGACCGTGCAGTACGCCAAGACCTTGATGCGCGTGCCGATGGGCGTGTTCGGGATGGCCACGGGGGTCGCCGCTTATCCGACGCTGACGCGGCTCATCGCGCAGGGGCAGGACGCCGAGGCCTACGCGACGCTGAGCACGGCCACGCGGCGGATGCTCATCCTCGCCTTCGCCAGCCAGGTGGCGCTCACCGCGGCGGGGGCGGAGATCGCGCGGGTGATCTACGGGGCGCGGATCCCCGACGCGCAGTACGCTGAGATCGGCCAGTGCCTCAGCCTGGTCTCGCTGGGGCTCTGGGCCTGGGCGGCTCAGACGGTGGTGTCGCGCGGCTTCTGGGCGCGCGGGAAGACCTGGGGGCCGACGCTGCTCGGCACGGCCGTGGCGCTGCTCTGCTTGCCGCTCTACCTGGGGCTGGCGGAGCTCTGGGGGACGGCGGGGCTCGCGCTGGCCAGCTCAGTGGCGATGACCGTCTACGTGATCATCCTGATGCTCTGGCTGCGGCGCTCCTTCCCCGGGGTGCCCGACCATTATGGGAGCTTCTTCCTGCGCGTGCTGCCGGCGGTCGCCGTGGGGGTGGGCGTAGGGATGGCGCTGGACGCGGCGCTCCCGCCCCTGGCGCCCCTGCTGCGCGGGGGAGCGCTGGCGCTGGTCTCGATGGCGGCCTTCGTCGGCGCGGCGGCCCTGCTCCGGGTGCCCGATCTCTCCGAGGTCATCGGTCTCGTCACCCGCAGGCTGCGTCGGCGGCGAGCCTCGTGACGCGGGCGAGGGGAGCGCGGCTGGAGGCGGCGGCCCTCGACGGCCTGTCTACCGGCGTGGGGAGCCTGCCGAGCCGGACGCCGGAGGAGGCCATCGATCTGGTGCTGCGCTGCTGCCCGGAGCTGCCGTTCTGGCCGCAGCTCCCTGGGATCGCGGCCTCGGAGGGCGCGATTCAGCAGGGCCTTGCCGGCCTGGAGGAGGAGCTCGCGCCCGGAGACGGCCCTTTCCTCCACGAGATCCGCGATCGCCGACGCTTCCTGCTGGCCGCCGCCGCCCCGCCGGCCTGGGGCGAGGCCCACGCGCGCGGCCTCGTGGCCTTGGAGGCGGCGCTCCTGGACGGGAAGCTGGCGGGGGCGCGCGCGCTGAAGGGGCAGCTCTTCGGGCCGGTGACCCTCGCGGCCTCGCTGCGCTGGCAGGGGGCGCCGATCTGGGACGATCCCGGCCTGCTTCGTGCGCTGGGCGTCCGCGTCGCCTGGCAGGCGGCGGATCAGGCGGCGCGCCTTCGTCGTGGCCGCGTCCCGGTGATCCTCGCGCTGGACGAGCCGGGGCTGGGCATGCTGTCCGGCGCCGCGCTGGCCCCCGATGGCGCGGCCTTCGAGGCGCTGACCTGGGCCCTCGCCGCCATCCAGGCCAACGGCGCCGCCGCGGCGCTCCACTGCTGCAGCCCTCCGCCTTGGAGCCTGCTGGCCCGCCTTCCGGTAGAGCTGATCTCCTTCGACGCCAGCAGGGACGCCGCCAGCCTCCTCGCCGACGCGAGCGGGCGCGCCCTCGCCGCGAGCCGCTGGATCGCCTGGGGGCTGGTCCCGACGGACACGCCACCCGGCGCCCTCGACCCCGAGGCCGTCGCCCTCACCTGGGCCTCCTCGCTGTCGCTCGCCGGGCTCGACCCGCGCGGGGTGGGGCGTCGGGCCCTCGTGACGCCCGCCTGTGGCCTCGCGGGGCACGGGCCCGAGGCGGCCGAGCAGCTCCTGCTTCAAGCGCGCGCGATCGGCGCGGCCATCCGCGAGCTCACCCGCTCGACCCTGGGGCGCGACTGACTCAGCGCACCTTCGACGGATCGAGCTGCCCCGGGAACAGCCGCTCGTAGACGCTCAGCAGCGCGCGCTGCTGGTGGTGCCAGGCCAGGACGCCCTCCACCCGCGCCCGCCCCGCCGCGCCCAGCCGCTCCCGTCGCGCGGGATCGTCGGCGAGGGACTGGACGGCGTCGGCGAGCGCTTCTGCCGAACCTCCAGGCGCGTACACGGCCGCGTCGCCGCCGCTGACCCGCGACTCCTTCAAGTCGAAGGACACCACCGCCTTGCTCAGCGCCATGTACTCCATGAGCTTGTTCATGGTGGAGTGGTCGTTCAGCCCGCCCGGCGGGTCCGGCTGCACGCACACGTCGCAGGCGGAGAGGGCGGCGAGGACGTCCTTCCAGGGCACGCGCCCCGTCATCTTCACGGCGTCCGTCAGCCCGTACTGGTCGCGCAGGCGCCCGAGCGACTCGAAAGAGTCGCCCGTGCCCACCATGACGAAGCCAATGTCCCGCCGATTCCGGTCGTTTCGCAGGATCCGCGCCAGCTCGAGGAAGAGATCCACCCCATCCTGCGGGTTCATGTTCCCGAGATAGCCCACCACGGTTCGCCCGAGCGCGCGCACGGCCGGATCCGGCGCCGTCGGCGGGAAGTCGGCGAGGCGCGGCCCGTTGCGCACCACCGTGACCTCGTGCGGCTTCTTGCCGCCGCGGTCCAGCGCGACGCCGCGGTAGGTCTCGTTGGTGGAGATGACGTGATCCGCCAGCTTGAACGTGATTTTCTCCATGGATCGGACCATGGGCATCAGCCGAGGATGGTCCTTGCCGAAGCGCCACTCGAAGAGCTCCGGCACAAGATCGTGGTGGTCGAAGACGAATTTTACGCCCAGCGGCTTGTACGGGGCCGCCACCGTCCAGAGCAGGTCCGGCGGGTTCGCGGCGTGGATGGCGTCGAAGCCGTGCCGCTTGTACACCAGGGCGGCCAGCGCCGACATGCTGCTCAAGGAGACGGCGTACTCGCCCAGGTGGGCGGCGAAGCCCTCGCTCAGGATCGGCACCTTGTACCGGTAGACCTGAACGCCGTTGACCTCCTCGTGCCAGGACTCGTCTTTTCCCCTGGGCGAGATCACGGAGACCTGCGCGCCCGCGTCCCGGAGCGTCGCGGTCTCCCGCTTGATCCGGTTGTCATAGGTGTACGGGAGGTCTTGGGAGATGAAGAGGACCTTGAGCATGAGCACGCCCCGGGTCGGAAGTACCAGGAGCGGCGCTCGGTAGCAAGCGAGCGGGCGAGGGCTGGCGAAGGCTTGACGAGCGCGGCGTCGGCCGGTCACGCGCGCTACGTTCCTCCTGCGAGCCCGTCCATGCCCACGCTGCCCCCGAAGCTGACCTGGTACGTGAACCGCCTGCGCAGCATGCCGCCGGCGGAGATCCCTCACCGCCTCCGCGAGCAGGTCCACAAGCGGCTGGATCGCCGCGGGGTGGCCGCGCGCAAGGCGGGCGCGCTGCCGCTGGAGGCTGCGGAGGCGCCCCTGGTGGGCCTGCCCATCGACCGGGCGCTCCTGCAGGAGAGCCTCGCGGGGGAGCGCGCCCGCCTGCGTCGCCTGTGCGACGCGATGCTGGCGGGGGAGCTCACCCTGCTCGGGCAGGCCTGGCCCAGCGGCGCGCGCCGCGCCTGGGACCTGGACCCCAGCTCAGGCGGCCGCTGGCCCATGGATCGTGGCTGTCACGACATCCCCTATCGGCACGAGTCTGGCCCGGGCGACGTCAAATTCGTCTGGGAGTTGAACCGTCTGCAACACCTCGTGGTGCTGGCGCTCGGGGCCTTCGCCTTCGACGACGCGGCGGCGCGGCGGGCCGTCTTCGACGACCTCGGCGCCTGGATCGACGAGAACCCGCCCTACAAGGGGGTGAGCTGGGCCTGCGGCATCGAGCTGGCCAGCCGCGTGGTCTCCATGCTCGCCATCACGGGCCTGCTCGGCCCGCAGACCTTCCCCGCGCCGCTCGTCGAGGCGATCCACCGCAGCTTGTATGCGCACGGCCTCTTCATGGCCCGCTACCCCTCCCTGTACTCGAGCGCGAACAACCACCGCATCGCCGAGGCCGCCGCCCTCTTCCTGCTCGGGACCCTGGCTCCCCATCTGCCCTCCTCCTCCCGCTGGGAGGAGGAGGGGCGCGCCGCGCTGGAGCAGGAGGTCCTGCTCCAGATCTTCCCCGACGGCGTGGGCGGCGAGCAGGCGCCCACCTATCAGGCCTACACCCTCGAGTGGTACGCCCTGGCGCGCCGGGTGGCGCTGCATGCCGGGCGCCCGCTCTCCAGCGCGACCGACGAGCGACTGGTCGCCGCGCTCGTCCAACTCGCGGCGATCACCGACCGCTCCGGGCAGGTGCCGCACATCGGGGACGACGACGGCGCTGTGGTCTTGCGCACCTCCTGGGATCGCGCCGAGGACGTGGGCAGCGTGGCGACCGCCCTCGCCGCCATGCTGGGGCGCCCGGAGCTGCTGCCGCCCGGCGCGCGCGCGGACGCCCGCTCGGGACTGCTCGGGGTCCGGGTGCCTGCCCAGGACTGGCGCCCGCCGGCTGGGCGCTCCTTCCCGGAGGGCGGCTACACGGCCCTTCGGCATGTGTCCGGCCCCCACGAGCTGCTCGCCGTGCTGGACCACGGCCCGCTGGGCTTCGGCCCCATCGCCGCGCACGGACACGCGGACGCCCTCTCGCTCTGTCTGCATGTCGACGGAAATCCACTTCTGGTTGATCCTGGCGCCTATCGCTACAATCACTCCAAGGGTTGGCGCGACTATCTGCGCAGCACGCTGGCGCACAACACCGTCGAGGTGGGCGGGGAGAGCCAGAGCGTCTCCACCGGCGCCTTCAACTGGGGAGCGCGCGCCGTCGCCGTCCGCGAGGCGCTGAGCCTGGGGGCCGAGCTCAGCCACGTCGCCGCCAGCCACGACGGCTACCGCGCGCGCTTCGGCGTGCTTCATCGCCGCGCGGTGTCGCTCCGCGGCGTCTCCGAGCTGACGGTCAGGGACGAGCTCCTCGGCGTGAGCGCGCGGCCGGTCCGGCTCGTCTGGCACTTCGGCCCGGATCTCGAGGTGGTGCCCGACGGCAGCGGTCGCGGCTGGCGCGTCTCGAGGGCGGGCGCTCTCCTCGTCGAGCTCCGGGTGGAGGGGCCGGCGCTCAGCGCGAGCCTGCACCGACAGGTGGAGCGTCCCGGTCCCGGCGCGCTCTCCCCAGCCTACAACGTCCTGATCCCCGCGTTCAGCCTGGTGTTGGAGGGGACGCCGAAGCTGCCCGCCTCCTGGGTCTGGACCTTTCGTCTCCCGCGCTGAAACGGGCGTCTCCCCCACGCCGAGGCCGCGGCGTCCGCCTTCTCCCGTGGCGAGAGGGCGGACATTTTTTGGCCCTCGAAATTTAGATGCGGACAGTTTATGTCCGCATTCGGCGTCACCTCAGCGTGGGGATGCTATGTTGAGCACGCAAAGAATGGAGGCAACATGGCGTGCTCTCTCGCGACCCTCATCTTCTCTCTCCTCTTCGGCCTGAACACGGGCAGCACCTGCGAGCTTGGATCTTCCACCGTCTCTGAGTCCGCGTACCTCGAGAGCGACCGCTACAAAGGGCTCCCTGCGGACGAGTGGGCTTGGGTCAACAACGATCTTATGTTGGCTCGTCTGGCCCTGGCCAACGGAGATCCCCAGCGGGCCGAGACCATCGGTCGGTGGCTGGATTACGCGATCGAGCTCCGTCTCGACACGATGAACGAAGGCCGGGGAGAGCGCCGGGTCAAGGCCCTGCATGGCGCGGTCTCCGATCTGATCACGGGCGGACAGCGTCCCGGCAGCATCGCAGGCTTCAAAGGCAGCTCTTCGGAGATCTCCTTCCGCAAGCCGGGCGGACGCGCCGCGCGGAGCGTCAAGCCGGTCCGCGCGCGGAGCGGGTTGGGCCTGTAGGTTGGCCGCTCTCAGCTGCGGCCCCGGAGCTCCGTTCGCGGGGGCGGGGCCGCGCGCTCGAGGGATCGGTCTACGAAGACCTGGGTTCGCCGTCGTCGGGCGTCTCGGCGCCAACCTCGTCGGCGCCCGGCTCGTCAGCGTTCGCCTTCGTGGTGCGCGGACGGGAGCGGTCATAGCGCTTCATCAGCGCGTCCACGGCGTCTGAGCTTCTCTCCGGGTTGGGCAGGGCCTCGGCGGCGGCCTTCGCCGTCTTCGCCGCGCGCGCCCGCTTCAGGCGGCGCGCCAGCTCCAGCGTCAGCTGCTCCGCGTCGTCTGTGCGCAGGTCTCGCGGGCTGTTCTCCCTGACGGGCTTCTTCGGCATCGGGAAACTCCATCCGCAGACTAAGGGGGGATGCCATCGCCGCGCAAGCCGAAATCCTGAGATCCTGTCGCCGTGGGCGCGTCGTCGATGCGGCCGGGCTCAGCGCGCCTCGGACGTGTCGGCGCCGTTGACGCACTCCTCGTCATCGGCGTCCACGTCGCCGTCCAGATCGTTGTCGCGCCCGTCATTGCACTGGGTCGTGCCCGTCCCGCCGGTCTCCTCTTCGACATAGATCGAGGTGCAGACCGGATCATCGAGGTCCGTCCAGCCGTCGCCGTCGTTGTCGAGCCCGTCGTTGCACTCGGTCTCGGGATCGGTCTCGTCGTCGTCGAGCGCGCTCTCGCAGCCGAGGTCCAGGGCGTCGATGAGCCCGTCCGAGTCGTCGTCCTCGCCGTCATTGCAGGCGGTGGTCCCGAAGACCGCGCCGTCCTCGCTGTTGTCGCTGGCGTCGGCGCAGTCGGGGTCGTCGAGGTCCGTCCAGCCGTCGCCGTCGTTGTCGGCCCTGTCCACGCACTGAGCGACATGCGTCTCGTCGGCGTCGAAGGCGGTGCTGCAGCCGGGGTCGCTGGCGTCGGCGTCGCCGTCGGCGTCGTCGTCGAGCGCGTTGTTGCAGGTAAAGGCGTCCTCGTAGCCCAGCTCTTCGCCGGCCCAGGCGCAGTCGGGGTCGTCGTCGTCGGTCCAGCCGTCGGCGTCGTCGTCCTCGCCGTTGGTGCAGGCGGCGCCGGGGACCTCGACCGACTCGGCGCTGTCCCAGGCCGAGAGGCAGTCGGCGTCGGCGGCGTCGATGTCGCCGTCGCCGTCGTCATCTGCGCCGTCGTTGCAGTCCCCGACGCCCAGGCCCGCCTCGGCGGTCCCGCTCACGCAGTCGGGGTCGTCGTGGTCGGTCCAGCCGTCGCGATCGTTGTCGCTGCCGTCATTGCAGCCAGGGCCAGGGTTGGACTCGACCGGATCGAGGGCGTCGTCGCAGCCATAGTCCTCGCCGTCGATGTCGCCGTCGCCGTCGTCGTCGCTGCCGTTGTTGCAGGCCTGGTCGCCGAAGCCCACCTCCTCGAGCCCGCTCAGGCAGTCCGGGTCCGCGTCGTCGATCCAGCCGTCGCCGTCCTCGTCCAGACCGTCCTCGCAGGTGCCGGCCGAGGGCTCCTCGAGGGTGTCCGTGGCCCGCGCGCAGTCCGCGTCGCTGGCGTCCATGTCGCCGTCCGAGTCGTCGTCCTCGCCGTTGTTGCAGGCGGTCTCGCCGTAGCCCAGCTCCGCGTCGCCGTCGGCGCAGTCGGGGTCGGCCTCGTCGGTCCAGCCGTCGGCGTCGTCGTCCTCGCCGTCGGCGCAGTCCACCGAGGGCGCCTCCTCGCTGGCGTCGTAGCCGTCGGCGCAGTCCACGTCCTCGGCGTCGATGTAGCCGTCGGCGTCGTTGTCCTCGCCGTCGTTGCAGGCGAAGACCGAGCCGCCGATCTCCTCGCCGTAGAGCGCGCAGTCGGGGTCGGCCTCGTCGATGTAGCCGTCGGCGTCGTCGTCCGAGCCGTTGGCGCAGACGCCGGGGGTGGGGGACTCGTCGTCGTCCCAGGCGGCGCCGCAGTCCGGGTCGTCGGCGTCGGTCAGGCCGTCGTCGTCATCGTCGGCGCCGTTGTTGCAGCCGAACGCGGTCGTGCCGTCCTCGTCCTCGTCGTTCAGGCACTCGATGTCGGCCCCGTCGGTCCAGCCGTCGGCGTCGTCGTCCGCGCCGTCCGCGCAGCTCGGGGCGTCCTCGTCCTCGACCGTGTCGAAGGCGTCCACGCAGCTCGGATCTCCGGCGTCCAGCGCGAAGTTGCCGTCGTCGTCCTCGCCGTTGTTGCAGGCGGTCTCGCCGTAGCCCAGCTCCGCGTCGCCGTCCTGACAGTCGGGATCCTCGGCGTCCGCCCAGCCGTCCAGGTCATTGTCCGCGCCATCGACGCAGCCGTCGTCGCCCGGACCCACCTCGGTCTCTCCGGCCGCGCAGTCGGGATCCTCGGCGTCCGTGAGGCCGTCGTCGTCGTTGTCCAGGCCGTCCGCGCACTCCGCGGTCGCCACGGGCTCGTCGTCCGAGCCGTCGGCGCAGTCGGGGTCGGCGGCGTCGATGAGCCCGTCGGCGTCGTTGTCCAGGCCGTCATTGCAGCCCGTCGCGCCGAAGCCCAGCTCCGGGTCGCCCACGCTGACGCAGTCGGGATCCTCGTCGTCGATCCAGCCGTCCAGGTCGTTGTCTTCGCCGTCGTCGCAGGGCTCGGACTCGTCGTCGTCCGAGGCGTCGTCGCAGCCGGCGTCCTCGCCGTCCAGGAGGCCGTCGCCGTCGTTGTCGTCGCCGTCATTGCAGGCGCTGTCGCCGTAGCCGGCCTCGGGGCCGCCGCTGTCGCAGTCGGGGTCGTCGGCGTCCGTCCAGCCGTCGCCGTCCTCGTCCAGCTCGTCGGCGCAGCTCCCGGACTCGTCGTCGTCCAGCGCGCTGGTGCAGTCGCCGTCGAACGCGTCGATGGCGCCGTCGCCGTCGTCGTCCGTGCCGTCGCTGCACTCCGACAGGCCCTCGAAGGCGCCCTCGTCGTCGTCCAGGGCGTCGTCGCAGCCCGGGTCGGCCAGGTCCACCCAGCCGTCGCCGTCGCCGTCCAGCCCGTCCTCGCAGGCGTTGGCCTCGCTGTCGTCGAGGGCGTCGGCGCAGGAGGCGTCGAGCGCGTCGGCGTCGCCGTCGCCGTCGTCGTCCTCGCCGTCGTTGCAGGCCAGATCGCTGAAGCCGGCCTCGGCGTCGCCGGTGCTGCAGTCCGGGTCCTCGTCGTCGGTCCAGCCGTCCTCGTCCCCGTCCTGGCCGTCCTCGCAGTCGGGCAGGGCCTCGTCCTCGTCCAGCGCGCTCTCGCACTCGGGATCGTCGGCGTCGCTGAGGCCGTCCTGATCGTTGTCCAGGCCGTCGTTGCAGGCCGCGCCGCCCAGGCCCACCTCGTCCCCGACGAATTCGCAGTCGGGGTCCTGGTCGTCGGTCCAGCCGTCACTGTCGCCGTCCAGGCCGTCGGCGCAGGGGTCGGTGGGCGCCGCCTCGTCGTCGTCCGCCGCGTGCTCACACTCGGGGTCCGCGCTGTCGATGGCGCCGTCGCCGTCGTCGTCCAGCCCGTTGTTGCAGGCGTGGTCGCCGTAGCCGCGCTCCTCGGTGCCCGCCGCGCAGTCGGGGTCGCGCTCGTCGGTCCAGCCGTCGCCGTCCCCGTCCAGGCCGTCCTCGCAGTCCGGGATCACGGGCAGGATGGCGACGGTGAGCTCCTCGCGCTGGATCTGCTCGCCGACGAACTCCAGCGGGCCGAGCACGTCCGAGCTGGCCACCACCTCGCCCGCCAGCAGGCCGAGGGCGTAGACGTCGAAGGGGTTGTTGCTCAACCCTGGCTGGAGCTCGATGTCCGCCAGCAGCTCGCCGGAGGAGAGCGGGGTGACGCTGACGACCAGCTCGAGATCCGCGTCGCTGGTCTCGATGTCCAGGAGCGCGGCGTCGTCGCTGTCGTAGTCCTCGGGGCCCAGGGCCAGGCCGTGGTCGTCCGCGAAGGGCAGGGACGGGTCCACCACCAGCTGGATCTCGTCCACCGCCGCGCGCAGGGCGTCGGGGTCGTCGGCGCCTACGCGGAGCTGGATGGCGGTGCGCGGGGGCTCGCTGCAGGCGGCGAGGAGCAGGAGGAGCAGAGGGGCCCTCATGGCAACACCACCACGGTCTCGCTGGTCGGGACCGGATCCGTCGTGAGCGCGTTGGCCAGGAGCACGCCGCCGGCGGTGGCGGCCCCCGCGCCCAGGGTGACGCCGCCCCAGAAGGTCCAGCGCGCCAGCAGGGGGCGCTCGCGCTCGAGCTTCCCGGGGTCGCGATCCCCGGTGGCGGCCAGATCCGCGGCGAGCAGCAGGCGACCCTTGGGCGGGACGTCGATCGTCTCCTCCAGGGTCTGGTGATCGGGGGCGCTGACGCTCAGGCGGTAGCGCCCGCGCTCCAGCTCGGGCACGCGCACGACCTCGCCCTGGCCGATCTCGTGGCCCTCCAAGGCGACGATCGCCATGGGGTGACCGGTCTCCACCACCAGGCTGGCCCCCTCGGTGGGCATGCTCACGATAATCTCACCCTTCGAATTATCCGAATTATCGAAGCGTCTGAAGACCGTGGCGTACTCGGCCAGCTCCAGGCGGACGACGTGGGCGCCGGGCGCGACGCCCTCGACCGAGAGCGGCGTCTCTCCGACGCTCTGGCCGTCCAGCCAGACGCGCGCGGGGGCCGGGGTGGACTGCACCACCATCAGGCCGGCCGTGCTCTTCAGACGGACGGCGAAGAGGAGGTTCTTGCCCTTGACGAAGGTGAAGCTGCCCTCTTCGGGCTCGTGGCCGGGAGCGGTCACGCTGTACTTGTAGTCGCCGGGCGCGAGGTCGCGCAGGCGCACCGGGGTCGGCACGGGGTCGGCGCCGTTCAGCACCAGCTTCGCGCCGCCGGGCTGCACGAGGAATTCCACCGTCCCGTTGCCGGGGACGAGCTGCGCGGCGACCTCCAGCGTGGTGCCGGGCGTGACCTCGACGCGGCGCACATAGGGGTCGTGCCCGTCGGCCGTGACGCGGATGAGGTGCATCCCGGCGGGCAGATAGCGGACAACGGGCGCCTCGCCGACGGGCTCGTTGTCCACATAGACCTGGGCCTTCGGCAGCGGGCTGGTGATCCGCACGATGCCGGTCGGCGCGGCCTGCTCCTGGGCCTGCGCCGCGGGCCCGTGCAGGACCAGCGCGAGCCAGGGCAGGGCGAGGACGGCCCCCAGCGACAGACGCGCCAGGGGACGAGGACAGGGTAGGGAGCGCTGCGCACGCATGACCTGCGCAGCGTAGCAGAAAGCCGGGCCGGTCGGCGGCTGCTCGCTCATCGAAGCCGCCGGGCGTCGCCCACGCGCACCGTGATGCGGCGAGCGTCCAGCCATTCGAGCAGGGGGATGGCGTGACGGCGCGACAGTCCTGTCATCGTCTTGAAGTCCGCGGGCTGGAGCAGCTCGTTTTTCGCGAGGAAGTCCCGCACGCGCTCCTCCAGGTCGGCGAGCGCGCCCTGGTGCAGCACACGATCGCCGACGCGCTGCACGACGCCGCGGTCCAGCAGGAGCTGCAGCACGTCGGGGGCCGCCGCCACGCCCTCGTCGAAGCCCAGGCCCTCCAGCGCGGCGGCGCCGAGCTGCGCCTCGAGCGCGTCGATGGCGCGCTGCTCGGCGGGGGTGGGCTGCACGGAGAAGCTGGGCAGGCGGATGCGCGGCCCCTCGGCCACCAGGCGGCCCGCCGCGCAGAGATCGACGATCAGGGCGTCGAAGCTGCGCTCGGAGAGGTGGCCGAGCGGCCCGCGGCGCAGATCGCGGCGCGGGGCGCCGGCCTGGAGAGGGTGGTCCTGGTGCCAGAGGTCCAGCGCGGCGAGCAGGGCGGCCTCCAGGGACGAGACGCGCGAAGGATCCAGCACCCGGTCGCCCAGGGTCCTCCCGCTCACGCCGCGCCGCTGGGCCTCCTTCGGAGAGAGCCCGGCCTCGCCCGCGCGCTTCAAGAGGATCGAGCGGTCTCCCGCCTCCAAGGCCAGCAGCTCGTCGGTTGCCCGCGCGTGGTCCTTCTTCCGCGCCCGCTTCGCCCAGGGGTCGAGCACCACGCCGCCGCCCAGGGTCGCGGCGGGGGAGGGGCGGCGCAGGATGAAGCGGTCGCCGGGCAGGGCGACCAGCGGGTTCGCCGTGCGGAGCTGGATGAGGGCGCTCGACCCGGGCTCGAGCAGGTCGGTGTCCAGCAGGCCGAGCACCGCCATCTCCTCGGACGTGCCCAGCAGGACGCGGACCTCGGCCCCGTCTTCGAGCAGCGGCGCGTCGTCCAGGTGCTGGTAGCGGGCGTCGAGGATGCTGGTCAGCTCGACCTCGCCCGGGCGCACGACCACCTGGCCGCGCTCCAGATCGTCGCGCTCGACGCCGGCCAGGTTGAGCGCGGTGCGCAGGCCGGGCTGGGTGTGCGTGACGGCCGCGCTGTGCACCTGCAGGCCGCGGACGCGGGCGCGCAGCCCGTCGGGGAGGATCTCCACCTCCTCGCCGTCGTCCAGGGTGCCGGAGCGGACGGTGCCGGTGATCACGGTGCCGAAGCCGCGCAGGACGAAGGCGCGATCGACCGGCAGGCGGAAGGGGCCCTGGCTGGCGCGCTCGGCGGCGGGGAGCTGGTCCAAGGCGGCGATGAGCTCGGGGATGCCGCGCGGGCTGGGGCCGGCGGCGGTGGCGAGGATGGGGGCCTGCTCCAGGAAGGTGCCGCGCAGGGTGTCGGCCAGCTCGAGGCGGGCGAGCTCCAAGAGCTCCTCGTCCACGAGATCGGCCATGGTCAGCACGACGACGCCGTGCTGCACGCCGAGCAGCGCGAGGATGGCGAGGTGCTCGCGGGTCTGGGGCATCACGCCCTCGACGGCCGAGACGCAGAGCATCGCCGCGTCCAGCCCAGTGGCGCCGGCGATCATCGTGCGCACCAGGCGCTCGTGGCCGGGCACGTCCACGAAGCTGGCCTCGCGCCCGCTGGGCAGGCGCAGGTGCGTGAAGCCCAGGGCGATGGTGATGCCGCGGGCCTTCTCCTCTGGCAGGCGGTCCAGGTCGACGCCGGTGAGCGCGCGGATCAGGCTGGTCTTGCCGTGATCGATGTGGCCGGCGGTGCCGATGACGATGGGGCCACGGGGCCCGCTGGGAAGGCTCACGTCGGCGGGGGGCATCGGATCCTCAGGAGGAGTCTAACCGGCTCGGCGGCCTGAGGTCGGGGCTGAGGAGGTGGGTGGTAAGCGGGGGGCGGGCGTCGGGATGCGCGTGCAGCGCCGCGCGCTTGTCCACCCGCAGGGCCGACGCGATGTCCACGCCGATCGACCTCCCGGCCGCCGCTCCCGCGATATAGTCCACCAGAAGGAGGTGCCGGTGATCGCAAGACAGCTCGAGCTACAAGCGCTCCCGGGCGAGGACGCGCTCCCCACAGACGACGGGTTGCCCATGGAGTCGATGGATCACCGTGGCCAGATGAACATCCTCGTGGACACGCTGGACGAGCACTGGAAGGACCGCAGCGACGTCTGCGTCGCCGGGAACCTGCCGCTCTACTTCAGCGCCCACCAGGTCTTGAAGAACGACTTCCTGGCGCCCGACGTCATGATCGTCCTGGACACGGAGCGCAGGCAACGCAGGTCCTGGGTCGTCTGGCACGAGCTCCGCGCGCCCGACGTGGTCATCGAGCTGCTCTCCCCGAGCACCGAGGCCAACGATCGTGGGCCGAAGATGCAGACCTACGCGAAGACGCTGGGCGTCTCCGAGTACTACCTCTATGACGTGACGGACGGGCGCTTCGAAGGCTACGCGCTCGACCACCGGCGGCACATGTACACCGTGATGACGCCGGATGAGGACGGCGGGATCACCAGCGCCACGCTGGGGCTCCGGCTCATCCCGACCGAGATGTCGATCTTTGGAGAGCCGCGGCTCTTCCTGCGCTGGCACACGCTGGACGGGCAGATCATCCCGACCGGCGCCGAGCGGGCCGAAGCCGAGCATGCGCGGGCCGAGTCCGAGCGCACGCGGGCCGAGTCCGAGCGCACGCGGGCCGAAGCCCTGGCCGCGAAGCTCCGCGCCCTCGGGATCGACCCGGAGGCGTGAGCCCCGCTCAGGCCCTGGTCAGGCGGCGGAACACCTCCTCCAGGTTGCTCCGCTCCTCCATCAGCTCCAGCAGGACGAGGCCCTGGTCTACGGCGAGCTGGAAGAGCGCGGGGCGGATCTCGCCCGAGGCGAGGACCTCGAGCGACATGTGCGCCTGGTCCTCGTCCTCCAGCGTTCGCACGCGCTCGACGCCGGGGAGGGCCTGGACAGCCTGCACCACCGCCTCGCGGCGCGGCGCCACCTTGCCGGCGGTGTAGGTGACGTGCAGCAGGCGGCCGCCCTGGTCGCGCAGGGTGACCTCGCGGGTGGGGCCGTCGGCGGCGATCTCGCCCTTGTTGACGATGATCACCCGGTCGCAGGTGGCCTGGACCTCGCTGAGGATGTGGGTGCTGAGCAGGACGGTCTTCTTGCGGCCGATCTCGCGGATCAGGTTGCGGATCTCGACGATCTGGTTCGGGTCCAGCCCCGTCGTGGGCTCGTCCAGGATGAGGATGCTCGGGTCGTGCAGCAGAGCCTGGGCGAGGCCGGTGCGCTGGCGGTAGCCCTTGGACAGGGTGCCGATGAGCTGGCTCATGCGGTCGCGGATGCCGCAGAGGCCGGCGACGCGGTCGATGGCGGTGGCGCGCTCCGCCGAGCCGAGGCCGCGCACCTGGCCGACGAAGT
>CAZKWG010000061.1:0-14305 GCA_964556105.1 uncultured Enterobacterales bacterium
CGCGCTGACCCGGCCGAGCGGTCCGCTGCGGGTCTGGCGGGCGCGCTGGCGGCTGCCCTGCCCCGACGCCGCCACCATGGAGAGCGCGGTGGAGGCGGGCGCGGACGTGCTGGTGATCCTCGGCCAGCGTGGCGGGCGCAGCGCCGCCAAGGCCGCGCCCGAGCCGCTCGCCGAGGGGCTGGAAGAGGCGCTCTTCCTGCTGGTGGGTTTCCGCCAGGACGGGATGCCCGGCCGGCGCTTTCAGGCCTCGGCCCTGGTCACGGCGCTGGACCACGCCCATGCCGTCGTGCTGATCCACCAGGACAAACACAGCTACAGCCTGGGCTTCTACACCCGCGACCGCACCAACCCGCGCGAGCCGCTGGAGCGCCTCGCCCGCGCCCGCGGCGCCCTGCCCGTGCCCTTCGCGATCCCCCCGATGCTCGCGCGCTGGGACCGGGCCTTGTGGGAGCTGCGGCAGGGCTGGGATGACCGGATCTCCGGCGAGTTCCCCGTGCCGCCCGCCCAGGAGCAGGCCCGTCGCGCCCGCTGGTCCGGCCGACGCGCTGGACGGGAAGAGTGACGCTCCTCCTGTCGCTGCTCGCGCTCCTGGCCAGCCTGTGGAGCGCGACGGCGAGCGCGCAGGACGAGGAGGCCTGGCTCACGCTCTACGGCGCGGGCGGGCTCACCTGGGGGAGCTCCGAGCAGCCCCTGGACGCCGTGCCCCGCACGCGCGAGCTCTACCTGCCCGACGCCGGCTTCATCGGGCTGACCACCCGGGACAAGCCCGATGATCTGGAGGTCCCCGCCCCGCCGGGCGAGCGCCGCTTCCTGCGCTATGTGGCGGGCAAGCTCGTGGACGCCTGGCAGGTCAGCCAGAGACCCATCCCCGTGACCGACTTCGCGCGCATCGGCGACGTGGAGTTCACCGGCTCCGTGCTGGGCCCCGCGCTCGGAAAGGACGAGGACGGCTGGATGGCCGTCGGCGAGGCGACCTCCTGGAAGATCCGCGACCGGACCGTGCTTCACTGGAAGGACCGCGTGACCAGGCTGGAGATCCTGATCAGCCGCGCCAGCCCCTCCTCGGGCTACGGCGTGCGCCGAGAGGTCGCCCTGGCGCCGGGCATCCCGAGCAAGGTCAAGCCCACGATCAAGGGCGACATGAACCGCTGGGTGAAGCCCCGCACCGGCGAGATCTCGGGCTGCTTCGACAACTCTCCCAAGCCGGTCGAGGCCGAGGTCTGGGTGCGCTGGGACGCCGAGGGGCGCCTGGCGCGCATCCGGGCGACCGCCGATCAGACCGCCGCCGAGCTGACCCCCTGCGTGGCGGGGGCGATCGCCGATCTCGTGGCCCTGCCCAATCAGGAGGGCAGCTTCACCCTCCTGCGCCTGCGCTGATCAGCGCGCGCACGTCGTCGGGCATGGGCGGGAAGACGAGATCGGGCGGATCGAAGGTCACGCTGGTCCAGAGGATCTCTGTGGACATCAGCGCGTTGACCACCCGCAGGTGGTGCGGGATGCGCACCCCGTCCACGACCCGGTAGTCGCCGTTCAAGGTCGTGATCAGGATCTTGCCCATCGCGGTCTCGACCGTGACGCGCGAGCCGGTCCAGTCGCCGGTCTCCACGTCGAAGTAGCCCAGCTCCTCGGCGCCCTCCGCGGGGACCATGCGCAGCTCCCAGACCGCGCGCCCCTCGAGCTCGCCGCGGCCCTTCGTCTCCATCACGGGGAAGTGCTGGTGGAGGTTGAGCAGGTAGCTCGGGTCGGCGCTGCGCAGCGCCTGGGCGCGCTCCACGCCCTCCTTGATCCGCGGGCCGGAGAGGGGATCGCGGGCCCAGGCCACGCCCCTCTCGACGCCCTCCTCCATCACGCCCACCCCGGGCAGCTCCACGCGGGAGTAGAGCTCGGCGGGCGCCTTCTGCATCAGTCGCATCTCGGCCACGATCCCCTGGGCCTGCATGCGCATCTGGCCCTCGAAGACCACGCTCTGGTGCGCGCGGAGGGCGGCCTCGCCGCCGCTCTGGGCGATGGCGCGGGCGATCAGCGCGTCGGGGGTGGGCAGCGTCACCGCCTCCTGCGTCTCGGGCGCGACCTTCTTGGGCCCGCACCCGACAGGGACAGCGACGGCCAGGGCGAGGAGGAAGAGCGCTCTCATGGGGTGTCTCCTGGTGGAGCGGCGGCGACCTGGGCGAGGATCCAGGCCCGCGCGGCGTCGAGGGCCGGGTCGTGCCCGGCGAGCAGGGCGGCGCGGGTGAGCGGGGTGGGCTCGTCAGGATGAACCCCCTCGCGCTCCACCCGCGTCCCGTCCGGCGCGGTGTAGTCGCCCGTCACGAACTGCATGAGGTCGCCGTTGGGCAGGCGCTCCCAGGTAGACGGCAGGGCCATCCCCGCGCTGGAGCTGCCGAAGATCCGCGCGCGACCGAGCTTCTGAAGGCCCGCAGCCATGATCTCGGACGTGCTGGCCGACAGGTCGTCCACGAGCACGGCCAGCGGCCCGTCGAAGCGCGCCGCCCGCGGGTTGACCAGCAGGTTCCAGGTCGCCTCCCGAAACTGCAAGGTCCCCAGGCTCTTGCCGCGCTCGGCGAAGAAGTGGCCCGCCATGCCCATGGCCATCGGCGCCACCCCGCCCGGGTTCCCGCGCAGGTCGATCACCACGCCGCGGAGGGGCTCCCGCAGCAGCGCCTCCATCGCGGCGGTGAAGCGGTCGGGGACCGGCTCCATGAAGACGTCGAAGCGGATCAGGCCGATCTGGTCCGGCAGGCGCTCGGAGGAGAAGTGGACCGGCGTAGGCGGCAGGCTCCCCAGCGACACCCAGGGGGCGGTCGTGGGCACGCGCTGTACGCTCAGGGTGAGGAGCTGACCCGCCCCGTCCTCCACGTCGAAGCGGGCGGAGGTGCCCGCCAGCCCGGACAGGCGCGCCAGCAGGATCCCGCGCGCGGCGCGACGGGCGTCCTCGCCCTGGAGCCCCGAGAGGACGAGCGCCACCGAGAGGCCGTCCACCGCGCGGAGGATCTGGCCCGGACGCAGGCCGGCGCTCTCCGCGACGCTGCCCGTCGGCACCCGCGAGATCACGACCTCCCCGTCGATCAGGCGGAGGTCGATGGGGATCTCGCCCGGCGCGATCGGGCCGCGGTAGTCCGCCGGCAGGGTGGACTCGGCGAGGGGCAGGACCGGCTCGTCGGGGGCGAGGCTGCCCGGGATGACGCCGAAGTGGGAGTCACCCAGGCGCGCGAACATCGCCTCCAGGACCGGGCGCAGCTCCGCCGCGCTCCGCGCCTTCTCCGCCTGCGGACGCAGCTCCTCGCCCACCGCCACCCAGTCGAGCCCGCCGAACGCGGGGTCGGGGTAGGTGTCGTGGATGCGCGTCCAGGCGTAGTCGAAGGAGGCGATCTGCGCGGAGCGATCGGCGACGGCGTGCCGGACGCAGCCCCCGGCCAGCGCGAGAGCGCACAGAGCAAGCGCGAACAGCCCACGAATCGGCCCGACCATCTACGCCCCCTGGCAGCTCTCGCTCTCTATCCCCTCGGTGCGCCGCTCAGTCCCTGTCCTGATCCCTCTTTCCGTCGCGCGAGCGCAGGACCAGGAGCTGAAAGAGCGCCCCGAACACCGCCAACCCGCCGAGCAGCAGCACGTCACCGGGGCGACCCAGGGCCCAGGTGACGCCGACGGCGCCGAGCAGGGGCGTCAGGACCTTGATCGCGCCGCGCAGCAGGCTCGGCATCAAGAACAGGCCGACCACGCCCGCGGCCGCTGGCACATACCAGGGCAGGCCCGCGCCGAGGAGGTAGGGCATCCCCGCGCGGGCCAGACCCGCCACGATGACGGCGCCCACCAGCGCCACCGCCAGGCGCTCGACCATGAAGAGGACCGCAGCGCCCAGGACGCCGAGACAGAGCGCCGCGGTGGCCTGGGTGCCGGGGGCCGTGCTCTGGGTGACGCTCAGCCCGACCAGCACGCCGACCACGATCCCCGGCGTCACCAGGACGAGGCGATACATGCGGGCGCCGAAGAGGAGCACGGCGGCGGAGATCAGCCCGACCAGGACGCGCGGGTCGGTGAGTCCGTCGGGGAGGCGATCGAGCTGAATGGCGGAGAGCACGGCGAGCATGGACGGCCCCTGAAGAGCAACAACCGGCCAAGATGCGGCGCGGTGGATGTGGATCTGCTACGCTGGATACGAAGGGTATCCCATGAGCAATATCTTCATCGTGGTCGTTCTGGCCGCAGCGTGTTTCTTCGCCTGCCTGACCGTGGTGGGCGCACTGTACTACTTCATCAGCGCGCAGAAGCCCAAGACGGCGGAAGACGACGATGAGCTGGCGTCGCAGGCCGGGCCCACACCGGGCCCGCAGCCCGCTCTGTCGGCGCAGGACGCCTTCCGGGAGGAGCCCGACCTGGGCCCGGCGCCTCCGACGGCGCCGCTGATCTCGCCGCCGCTGCAGGCGGTACAGGTTGCGCCATCGCCATCGCCATCGCCATCGCCATCGCCATCGCCGAGCTTCGCGCAGGTGGCGCCCGCGCAGGTCGCGCCGCCGCCCATCGCGCCGGCCGCGCCCTCCCCCGCGCCGGCCGCGCCGCCCGCGATCGCGATCAGCCCGAGCCCTCAGCCCGCTCGGCCGATGGCGCAGCCCCTCCCTCGCCCGGCCATCGCGCCAGGCGGCCGGAACATCGTCGAGAAGGCCAGCCCTGCCGTAGCCGCTCCGTCAGCCGCTCCGGCCCCCGCCCCCGGCGCCCCGCGCGCGCCCGTGGTGCAGCCGGTCACGATCGGCCGGCCACCGACCTCCCCGTCGCCCGCCGCGCCGAAGCCGCCGTCCACGAGCCCCCCTCCCGCGCCGCGTCCACCCCCCGGCGTCCCCGCGGGCGTGACCATCGTGCCGACGGATCTGACCCCCTTCGGCATGCCCAACCCCGTCCGCCCCGTAAAGCCCCTCGCCCCGACTCCGGGTCCGGATAAGAAGAAGGCATAGAGAACCCGGGCGGAGCCGATGAAGAAGACCCCTCTGTTCGCGCAACACCTCGCACGAAACGCCAGCACCGACATCTACGGAGACTGGCTGCTCCCGTCGCACTATGGCGACATCGACGCCGAGGTCCGAGCGGCCCGCGAGGGAGCGGTGCTCTTCGACCTCTGCGCCGTCGAGAAGACGCTGCTGAGCGGCACGGGCGGCGAGGTCCGGCGCTTCTGCAACGGGATGTTCACCAACAACATCAAGCGCCTCGTCCCGGGCAAGGGCAACCGCTCGGCCATGTGCGACGATCGAGGCCGGGTTCAGGGCCTGCTCGACCTGTACTGCCTGAGCGAGGCCAGCTTCCTGGCCGTGCTCGACGGGGTGGACGCCGCCTGGTTCGAGCAGCGCTACCAGATGTACGCGATGCTCGAGGACATCGAGCTGACGGCGATGACGGAGGAGCCCTGGGTGCTCTCCGTCCAGGGCCCGCAGGCGGCGGCGGTGCTCTCGCGGCTCGGGCTGCCCACGCCGGAGGGAGATCACGATCACGTCGAGATCCCCGCCGCGGATGGCCTGGGCCTGCGCGTCTGCCGCAAGGACCGCACCGGGCTCGGGGGCTTCGACCTGCTGGTCCCGACCGTGGCGCTGCAGACGATCTTCGAGGCGGCCATCGCGTCGGGCGCCGTGCCCGCCGGCCAGGCGACGCAGGACGCCTTGCGGGTCGCGGCCGGGCGCGCGCGCTGGCCCCAGGACGGGACCGACAAGTCGATGGTCCACGAGCTCCGCTTCAACACCGAGGTCTGCGCCTTCGACAAGGGCTGCTACGTGGGCCAGGAGGTCATCAACCGCATCGACGTGAAGGGGCAGCTCACGAAGCGGCTGACCGGGCTGCTGCTCGCGGAGGACGCGCTGCCCCCCGCGGGCGCCGAGGTGCTGGTGGGCGAGGACGTGGTGGGCACGATCACCAGCGCCGCGCGCGTCCTGGGGAAGCCGCTGGCCCTCGGCGTGCTGCGCAAGGCCGCCTGGGAGACCGGCACGGCGGTTCGGGTGCGCGCCGGAGATCGGGAGGTCTCGGGCGTGGTCAGCGAGCTCCCCTTCCCGATCGGCTGAGCGTCACGGCGCGACGTGGAGCGGCGTCCCCAGCTTCACGACCTCCCACAGCTCGTCGATCTCCTCGTCCGTGACGGCCACGCAGCCCAGGGTCCAGTCGGCGCCGCCGCCGCCCCCATGGATGCCGACCAGACCGCCGAGGCGCGTCTCCCAGGGCGGGCGCCGACCAGCCTTCTCCGCGGCGCGAATGGCGGAGGCCTGCTCGCGCGTGACGAGGCCGGCGGCCAGCCCGCGGTCGGCGTCCTCGGCCGTCGGGTAGTTGATCCCGAGGAACTTGTGGAAGTTGGACTGCGCGTTGCGCGTCACGATGCGCAGATCGCCCTCGGGCGTGCGGCGGTCACCCTGCCGCTCCTTGTCGCCCTCCGGCTCGCCCAGACCGACGCGGTAGCGTTTGAGGAGCTGCGCTCCCGACCAGAGGCCGAGCGTGCGGGTGGACTTGTCCAGCGTGAGCTTCAGATCCGGCGGCGGCCAGGGCAGGCTCAGCTCGGCGGCCTTGTCGCGCAGCGTCCAGGGGTCGGAGGCGGCCAGCAGGGTCTCCGTGGGGACCGCCGCCGCGACCGCGGGCACGGGCTCGACCGGACCGGCCTCGACGGGGACGGCCTCGGCCGGGACGCAGGCCAGCAGCAGCGCGAGCAGGGTCATGCAGGGCTGGACACGCGTCCGCGGGAGCGGTTCCCTCAGGGGTCCAGACCCGGCAGCTTCAGCTTCGGGGCCGCGGGCTTGACGCCCTTCTTCTCCAGCCGCTGGATCACGGCCTTGACCAGCATCGGCCAGACCATGGTGGCGTCCGTCAGCACCTCAGAGAACTTCCCGCCCTCGGCCGGCGGCACGAACTTGCCCCAGCTCACGCCCTCCGAGTAGGTGCAGCCGGAGAGGCCGCCGAAGTGGGCGGGCTCCGGGCAGATGCGCAGGCCGTACTTGAAGCGGTTCAGGCGCTGGTTGACCTCGAGGGCGTGGTTGATGATGTCGATGAAGGGCGGGGCCTGCTGCGCCCAGTTGCGGGGCGCGCCGCCGCCGATGGTGAAGATGCCCAGCGTCGGCGACTGCGTGATGATCTTGATGTAGTGCGCCAGATCGCGGAAGGGGTCGAAGTCCGAGCTCATGTCGGAGATGGCGTCGGCGACGTCCATGCCCGGGTTCTCTTTGATCGCGCGGCCGACCAGCCAGGTGCCGAGGTCCAGCGCCAGCTCGGAGTCGATGAAGGCGGGGATGTAGACCGGCACGCCCTCCCGGTAGCAGGAGGCGAGGATGCCGCGACGACCCGGCTGCGCCAGGGACTTGCCGATGCGCGCCAGCAGCTCGTAGCTGCCGAAGCGCTGCCCGCGCGGCATCTCGTCGAAGACGTTGCGCAGGATGCCCGCGAGATCGTTGAGGTTCTTCTCCATCTCGTAGGTGTCGAAGACGCGGTTGTAGCCCTACTCGTAGAGCTCCTCGTCGTTCATCTCGCGGGTGGCCTTGTAGTGGGTCATCCCCGTCAGCTCGACGAGGCCGTGCGTGATCAGCGCGCCGGTCGAGACCACCGCCTGCACCCAGCCGCGCTCCACCATCTCGGTGATGACGAGGTTCATCTTGGCGACCGTCATCGCGCCCGAGAGGGTGAGCACGACCGCGCAGTCCGGGTCGGTGATCATCGCCTCGAGCACGTCCGCCGCCTCGCCGAGGTTGCGTCCCCCGAAGGCAGTGCGCGTCATCGCGTCGAACATCTCGTCGAAGTCGTTGATCCGCGTGACGTCGAGGGCCTCGAGCGGGACGAGCCCGTCCTCGGCCCCGTCGGCCATGAAGCGGTTGCCAACGGAGGGGTCCATCAGGTCGATGTCGTGGCGAGCCAAGTCCAGGTCCTCCTGTGAGAGCAGCTTACCTCGTTCCGGACGCGCGCCACTCCAAGCCGAGCGCGCCGGTGAGCCCATGTGAGAGATCCTGCCCGGTCACCGTGACGGGCCAGCGCGCCCGCGCGCTCAGGTGCCAGGCATCGGAGAGCGGCGCTACGAAGCCGAGGGTCGGCCCGATGGCCAGGGTGGTGTCCCCCTGCACCAGAGGCTCGCGGTCCAGGGTCGCCAGACCGTCGCTGAGCGCAAACTCCAGACCCACCTGCGCGGGGCCTGCGCGCCACGCCGCGCGCGCGCCGACGCGCACGGCCGCGGTGCGGAGCATCGCCTCGCGGCCCTCCGCCGTGCTGGCCCGCTCCCGACGGAAGGCCGCGGAGGGCGCCAGCGCCAGCTCCAGGCGCCCCAGGACCAGGCCCGCGTAGGGCTGGAGCGCGGGCCCGGCGTACGGCGACAGGGTCCAGCCGCCCGCCTCGATGGCGGTCAATGAGCTGGCCAGCGCGTCCGCCGCGTCGTCGGCGGGGGCGAAGCGGGTCAGCTCGAGGCCGAAGAGCCAGAGGGGAGGAGCCATGTCCCCCAAGTAGCGCCCTCGCGGGCCGAGGGAAAGGTGGTTGGCTCTCACGTGCACCGTCAGATAGTTCCTGCCCATGACCGGAACCGCCGAACCCGACGCGCCTCCCCCTTCAGAAGAGGCCGCCTCCCCAAAGGCCGAGAGCCGTCCGGGCATCGAGGCCCAGTCCATGCCCGGCTGCGGGCTGGGCATCTACGCGCTGCTGCTCATCGCGCTCGGCACGACGGGTCTGGTCGGCCTTCTGGTCGCCACGGCCTCCCTGCTGCAGGGCGACGGCACCTCGCCGATGGAGCTGGTCAGCGGAAAGGCCGTCCCGACCTGGCGCCTCGCCCCGATGATGGAGGCCGGCGTGCTGCCTGTGGGCGAGATCCCGCTGGCCTGGCACGACGAGAGCGCCCTGGCCGACGGCACGCGGGCCTGCGCCCTGCTCGGTGACGCCGTGATCCGCGTGGCCGACAAGGTCGGGACGAAGGTGCTGTACACCGAGCTGAAGGAGGTCGCGATGAAGAACCTCCCCGACGGCAGTCAGGCCATCCTGGTGCAGGGCGCGACGAGCGAGCTGGCCTGCCTCTTCCGCGAGGGAGAGGGCGGAACGCGCTTCCTGCGCCAGATCGAGGCGGAGAAGCTGAAGGTGGAGCGGGCGCGCGGGGAGTGACCACAGAGGACGCGGACAACACCCTCGACAACGCGCTGCGCCCGGCGCGCTCCCTGAGCGCCGCGCGCCGCCGAGCGGTCCTTCCAGCACGTTCCCTGAGCCCTCCCCGTTGCGCCACCTCGGCGCGTGGCTAACCTATGGACATGCACCCTCGCGGCAACAAGCCCGTCTTCGCCGATCCCAGGTCCGACCTCCCCTTCAAGAAGGCCTTCGGCACCATTGAGCGAAAGGGCAACCTCATCGCCCTCTTGAACGCGCTGCTCCGCCTGCCCGAGGCCGCCCGCATCGTCGACCTCGAGTACCTCTCGCCCGACCAGCTCCCGCCCCACGACGGCCTCAAGCTCTCCATCCTCGACGTCAAGTGCACCGACGCGCTGGGCACACGCTACGTCGTCGAGATGCAGGTCTTCCCCGTCGAGGGCTTCGAGAAGCGCGTCGTCTACAACGCCTGCAAGGCCTACGCAGAGCAGCTCGGAGAGGGCGACGACTACAGTCAGCTCAGCGACGTCGTCTCCGTCACCATCTGCAACTTCGAGCTCTGGCCGGCGCCCGTCGGCCTCTGGAGCCGTTGGCGGATGCGCGAGGAGACCACCGGCGCCGCCGGCCTCAACCAGGTGCAGCACGTCTTCCTCGAGCTGCCCAAGTACCCAGGCGACGCGGCGCCGGGCTCCGAGCTGGAGCGATGGGCCTGGTTCTTCCGAGAGGCCAGGAACCTGCGCGAGATCCCCGCGGAGCTGCGCGGCTCGCCCCTCGCAGCAGCCCTCGAGGCCGTGCGGAGGGTCAACTTCAACGACGCCGAGTGGACCGAGTACGAGCGCGAGAAGATGGCGGAGCAGGACTACCGGGGCGGCCTCAGCCTCGCCAGGAAGGAGGGGCTCGCAGAGGGCCATGCGGAGGGGCTCGCAGAGGGCCTGCGCATCGCCATCCTCGACCTCTGCGAGGTCCTCGCCATCACCCCGCCCCCCGACGCGCGCCAGAGGCTCGACCGACTGGACCGCGACGACCTCGAGGACCTCCGCGCGCGCATCAAGGCCACACGACGCTGGGACCCGAGCTGACTCAGCCTCCGTCCAGGGTCGCCACCAGCTCCGCCTCCATCTGCTCCGAGAGCGCGTCCCGGCGCTGGCGGAGCTGCAGCGCGCGCACGCCGGTCCAGCGCACGCGCTCGGCCAGCAGGACGCCAGCGTCGTAGTACTGGAAGGCGACGTCACGAAAACGCCGGCTCTCGGCACGGACCAGGCTCGTGTACTCCGCCTGCAGCTCGGGATCGGCGGCGATCTCGGGGGGTGGCGGCGCGGCGTTGACGTCCTCGTACAGCGCCATGGCGGCGTCGCCGATGCGCAGCAGGGCCTCGAGCACGTACTCGGGCTCGCCGAGGGCGGCGATGGCGGCGCGCTGCTGCTCGGCGTCGGTGATCAGCGCCCGGCGCTCCAGCACCGCCTCTTCGGCCTTGTCCGGGTCGTCGATGGCGATGGCGTCCGCGGCGTTGAGCTGCACCCGGAGCAGCGCCGCTCGCCCGCGCGCGCGCATCCACCGCGCCTCATCCGCGCCCTCGAGCTGGTCGAGCGCGGTCTGGATCTGACGGACCCCTCGCCGGGTCCGACCGTAGCCGAGGGACGCCACGCCGCGCTCGATCTGCAAGGAGAGCGCGTCCGCCCCCTCCCAGCGCTCGGCGCGGTGCAGCGCCCGCAGCGCGGCGAGGGCCTCCTTGTGCCGGCCGAGATCGTCCAGCACGAGCGCCTCACGAAAGCGGGCGTCCGCGGCCTCGGCGGTGTCGGGGTACCGCTCCTGGACCTCGCGATAGGCGAAGAGCGCCTCGGGGTAGCGCTCCCGCATCTCGGAGAGGACCGCGAGCTGGTAGGCGACCGGCGCGGCGAGCTCGGCCCGAGCCTGTAGCGAGCGCAGGCGCGCCTCGGCGCCCGCCCAGTCCCCCTGCTCGCGCCGCGTGACGGCCTCGTCGAGGACGGCGCTGGCCGGGAGCGTCGCCCAGACGTCCTCCAGGCGCTGTGGCCCGGTCGCGACCGGGGGCGTTTCGGAGGGAGCGCCCTCGACCGAACCGGGGTCGGCGAGCGCGAGACCGAGGCAGAGCGCGAGGGACCACATGAAGCCTCCTTAACCCGTTCGACCGCTCGCCTCGTCGGAGGTTCCCGCGGGCGCGAGGATCAGCGCCCAGGCGATGAGCGCGCGGACCACCTCGAGGTCGCCCAGCGTGTCCTGGGTGAGCCCGCCGACCAGGAGCGCCCCCAGCGCCGCCTTCCCCGCCGCTGTGGTCCGCCCCCAGAGCACGACCAGCAGCCAGCCCCAGGCCGCCCAGGCCCCGAAGCCGCCGACGGCGGCGCGCTGGATCGCCGCGTCGTGCGCGTGGAGCGGAAAGTAGAGGTCGGGCGCCAGCGCCTCCTGGACGGGGGTGACCGCCTCTCGGAAGCCCGCCGCGCTCACGCCCAGGGGAGCGCCGAGCGCGAGCTGGGCGCCCGAGGTCCAGAGCAGCGCGCGCTCGTAGAGGGCGGGATCGGCGCGCAGCGCGACGACGATGAACACGGCCAGCGCGAGCCCACCCACGAGGGCGCGCAGGGGCCCCAGGGCGAGGCCCAGGACGACGACCGCCAGCCCGAGCGCCGGCCCGCTGCTCCACGCCGCGATCACCCCAGCGACGAGCCCGAGCGCGGGCAGCCAGGCGCGCCGCGCGAGCGCCACGGCGAGCGGAGGCAGCATCGCGTAGCCCAGGGTGAGGTGGTGCGAGAAGAGCCCGCGCGCTGGCGCCTCCCAGGGTAGAGGCCCCGCGATCAGCGCGACCAGCAGCGCGCCCGCGCCCACCATCGCCGCCGCCCCCAGGCCCGTCCGCAGCGCCCGCTCCCGCGCCTCCTCGCTCAGCGTCAGCGCCGGGAGCGCGGGCGCCAGGATCAACGCCCAGAGCGGGCCCAGCGCGGCGCGCACCGCCTCCCCGGCTGGCGCGTCGGCGGCGAGCGCCGAGACCAGCCAGAGCGTGGTGATGAGCAGCAGCGGCCCCGTCAGCTCAGGGTCGGGCCCCCGCCTGGCCGCGATCAGGCGACCGACGGCGAGCGCCACGACCAGACCGGTGGCGATCTCCAGCGGCGCCGTGCCCAGGGGCAGGGCCAGAAAGAGGAGCGCCACCAGCACAGGGGCCAGGGCGCTCAAGAGGTCTCCCGCCGTGGCCGTGTGACCTCGTCGTCGACCCCCTTCCGATTGGAAAGGGGGCCTCGGTGTCGTCGCTTCAGGCTTCCTTTACAGAAAGGCATGCGCACCCACGACGAGAGTTGAGTCCCATGAGACTACTCGAGGGGGTCGAACATGTGAGGTCGAAGCACGCACCCGGCAGGAGATCCACATCCTAACGCAGGCGCGCGCTGCCCGCAGCGTCCATCGCCTGCGCGTAGACCTCCCGCGTGCGGCGGGCGACCTCATCCCAGCCGAAGCGCTCGCGCACCAGCGCGCGACCAGCCTCTCCAGCGGCGGCGCGCTCGGCGGGGCTGAGCGCCTCTGCCAGGCGCAGGGCCTGCTCCCAGCCGCCCTCGGGCACCCGCCAGCCGGGACCGGCGCGGACGATCTCATCGGTGGGAGGCGCCACCTCGCCGAGGAGGATCTCCCGGTGCGGAGCGATGTCGCTCAGAAAGACGGGGAGCCCGGCGGACATGGCCTCCAGCGGCGCCAGCGGCATGCCCTCCACGCGGCTGGCGTAGACGAAGGCGCGGGCGTGGGCGAGCAGGGCGTCGCGGGCGGCCTCGTAGCGGGGGCCGACGAAGAGGACGCCGGGCGGGGCCGAGGCCTTGAGCTGCTCGACGTAGGCGCCCGAGTAGGTGCCGCCGCCCACCACCACCAGGGGGATCTTCACGCCCGACGCCCTCCAGGCGGCGACCAGGCGGGTGAGCCCCTTCTCCGGGACCAGGCGCCCGACGAAGAGCAGATAGCCCCCGGGCGTCAGCCCCTCGACCCCGCCGACCTCCAGCGGCGGAGAGCGCAGCTCGCCCACACCGTTCGGGATGAAGACGGCGTCGCGGTGATAGCGCGCGCGGTAATGCTCCTCGAGGTGGTGGCCGACGACGACGACGCGGTGGGGGAAGGTCGCGGCGGCCCAGGCCCCGACGCGCAGCACGCCGCTGGCCACGCGCCCCCACTTGTCGCGCTGCCAGTCCAGGCCATGGACGGTGACGACGGTGGCGCGGCCCGCCAGACGCGGCAGCCAGGACAGCAGGGCGGGGCCGGTGGCGTGGACATGGACGAGATCCGCGCCAGAAATCGCGGCGGGCAGCGCGCGCGCGGTGTGGAGGATGGCCTCCAGGTGGCGGGTGTAGACGGTCTCGACGTCCACCAGCCGCACGCCCTGGTGCATCCCAGGGCCGAGCGCGTTGTAGCGGCCGCGGCAGTAGACCGTGACCTCGCAGCCCATGCGCGCCAGGCGCGGCGCCAGCTCGGCGACCGACTGCTCCACGCCGCCCTCGGTGCCCCAGGGGGCGCGCAGGCCGACCATGGCCACCCGCAGCGGTCGGCTCACAGACGCTCCACGGGCTCAGTCAGCGGGACGGCCAGCCCCTCCTCGGCGAAGCGCGTCGCGACCTCCGACAGCACGTACTGCTGAAAGTCGTGCAGGTGGTTCGTGGCGATCTCGTCGCGGCGCTTGAAGCGCTGCGCGCGCACACGAGGGTCCAGCCAGCCGTACTTGCGATCCCAGTAGCGCTCCCAGAGCGACCGACACTGGCGCTCGAGGGTCGCGGCGAAGGGCCCCGCGGGCGCGTCCGCCGCGCGCACGGGCAGGGGCGGGGCGTGGCTGGCGCGCTCGCGCGACCAGGCGAGCCCGGGCACGTGCGCGCGCGCCCAGGGGTTCTGGTCGATGAGCGCCACGCAGGTCTCGGGCCCGGCGACGGGGACGGCGGTGGCGAGCTCGATGGCGGTGAACAGGTTGCGATCATCCAGGGCGAGGTGAGCGGTGTCGAGCAGATAATTCGTGCAGAAGTGCTCGCGCTGGCCCGAGGGCAGGCCACGTCGGAAGATCTGGAGCAGGGTCTTCAGCGTCCAGACCCGACCCGGCTCGACCAGGATGAGCCAGTCCACGTCACCGTCAGCGCTGGCGCTGTTCTTCGACAGGCTGCCGGTCACCAGCAGCCCGCGCACGTAGGGGAACCGCGCCAGCACCCGCGCTGCCCGCCGCGCCGCCGGCCAGGTCTGCTCCGCCAGCCGTGCGCGCGCCTGGCGCCGCTCCACC
>CAZKWG010000061.1:14315-17650 GCA_964556105.1 uncultured Enterobacterales bacterium
CCACCGTCCCCTCGCGCCCCAGACGGAAGCGGTAGGCGCCCTGGCTTCCCAGACGGCGCGCGCCCTCCAGCCGCGCGCAGGCGGCCTCGACCGCGTCCGCCTGACCGGGCGCCACGAGGCGGGTCAGCTCGCCCAGGCTCAGCGGGTGCTTGAACACGTCGAAGTAAAGCACCATCCTCAGGATGTCGCGCTCCAGATCGGGGGTGGCCGGCGATGGCGGCACGTGCGCTGCTCCTGAGGCTGATCAGGGTGTAGCAGACGGCGCGTCGGACGGCGACGTCCGTTAAGACAGACGGTAGACATCGAGAGGGGATCATGCTCCTGCCCGACACAACGACCGCCGCCTGGGACGAGCTCCGCGAGGCGCTGCCCTTGGAGCGCTGGCTCGCCGCGGGTCGCGCCATCGCCGACCGACACGGCCTGCCGGACGCCGCGCCGAGCCTCTACCCGACCGGGTCGGACGTCGTGATGCGCGTGGGGGAGGCGGTGGTGAAGCTCAGCGAGCCCCGCTGGCGCGCCGAGATCGCCATGGAGGCGGCGATGCTGGCCCGCGCGCGCGGCCACCTGCCCGTAGACACGCCCACGCTGCTGGCGCAGGGCGAGCTGGAGTGCTGGCCCTATGTCGTGATGAGCGTCGTGCAGGGCGAGCCCCTGGGCGAGGTCTGGCCCCTGCTGTCCGCGGACGAGCGGGCGCACCTGGCGGCTCAGCTCGGGGCGCTGCTCGCCGCCTTTCGGTCCATCCCCGTCTCGCCGGAGGACCGCGCCACCTGGGCGCCCTTCTTCGCCCGCATGCGCGACGGCGTGCTCGAGCGCCACGCCAGCCGACGCAAGCCCCCCGGCCAGGGCTGGCTCGACGAGATCCTCCCTTTCCTGGCCTCTACCGCGCTCTCTGAGCGCCCGCTGGTCTGGATGCACACCGAGCTGCTCGGCGACCACGTCCTGGTCGCTCGACGGGGCGGCCGCTGGGAGCTCTCCGCCCTGCTGGACTTCGCCGACGCGCGCGCGGGCCACCCCTTCTACGAGCTCCCCGCCCTGGCCGAGTTCGTGCTCCGCGGCGAGCGCCCCCTGCTGCGCACGCTCCTGCTGGCTTCCGGGCTCTCGCCCGACGCGCTGGGCCCGAGCCTCTCGCGCGAGCTGCTCGCCTGGTCGCTGCTCCACCAGTTCGGCAGCATCCCGCGCATGATCGCGGCCTGCCCGGTACCCGAGCCTGCCAACTTCACCGAGCTCTCCGAGCGACTCTACTCACTTTGACCGCGTACGTGTCACTCGGAGCGGAGTACTCTCGTAGATCCCCCACAGGGGCTAGAACAGGACATGCCGAGACCACTTCGAGTCGACTTCCCCGATGCCTGGCATCACGTCTCCAATCATGGGGCGCGCGAGCAGGTGCTCTTCGCCGATGATCAGGATCATCGTCTCTTTCTCGATCTTCTGGGCGACATGTCCCGGCGCTTCGGCGTCGAGGTGCACGCCTACGCGCTGCTGCCCGACCAGTTTCAGCTCCTGGTGCGCTCGCGCCAGGGCCGGCTCAGCGCGGCGATGCGCGACATCCAGCAGACCTGGTCGCAGGTGGTCAACCGTCGGCACGGCTGGGACGGGCCGCTGTTTCGGGGCCGCTTCAAGAGCCGGATCATCAACGACAACCGCCACCTGCTGACGCTGCTGGCCTACATCCACCTCAGCCCGGTGCGCGCGGGCCTCGCCGCCTCGGCCTCCGAGGCCTTCTGGACCAGCCATCCCGCCTACATCGGGCTGGATCCGGGGCCGAGCTGGCTGGTCCGAGACGCGCTGCTCGAGGTCTCGGGGGGCGGGCGCGGGGTCGCCGCGCTGCTCAGCTCCATCGAGGCCCTCCCGCGCGGGCTGGACGAGGAGCTGCTGGCGGGCGTGCAGGTCGGCGAGCGCGCGCTCGAGCAGGACCAGGGGGGAGCGAGCGGCGACAGCGCCACGCCGATCGAGCGCCTGAGCCCGGATCCGGTGCTCAACGCCATCGCCGGGCACACCGGCACGCCCGTGGACCAGATCCGCAGGTCCGAGTCCGGGCCACGGGCCAACCCCGCCCGGCGCTTCGCGGTCTGGGCGCTGCGCAACACGAGCTACCTCAGCCAGGCCGAGGTGGGCCGCCTGCTGGACATGAGCCTGCGGCAGGTCCAGAACATCGAGCAGCGCCTGAAGCGCGACGTCAAAGAGCCCATCCGCAGCTGGATCGCCACCTGGGAGCGCGCAGACCAGGCCGCTCATCCGGACGCGCAGGGGACGTGATCCGCTCCGCGTGAGCCCCCTGGTGCAGACCGCGCGCCGCCTCGGGCAGCGCGCCGCCGCCCCTGGAACCATGATCAGCGGACCTGCGCCTCCTGCGGATCCAAAGAAAGAGATGGCCCGTTTATGTGAAATAGCCTAAATTGCAGGCTGACTATGCGACATGTTTCCAGCGGCGCATCTGGTCAATCGACGTCCAACACCTTGACCCGAGGCCCTGGACGATTCAAATTGGTCCCGGTAGCTCCCGACGGGTGCGGCACATGCGTCGCGAGCTACGCCGCCCAAGAACCTGCCATCCGCTCCTCCCAGGGCGGGAGGACAGTCGGTGACCTTCGATCTCCCTGAGCTGCGAAAGTCGGAACTCGACTTGGACGCTTGCTCGTGCCTTTTCGGTGATATCGCCCTGCACGCGACCGTGCGGGAGGTCCACCTGAAGGGCGCGCTGAGCACACGTTCGGTCAGCGCGGGCCTCGCGGGAGCCCGAGAGGGCTCTGAGACCTCGGTGCGCACCGTGCGCCCGCGACGCGCGAGGCGCGGTCGGGGGGCGGCCTCTTGAGGAACAGCGTCGAATTGTCACTGTTCTTCGTGAGTAATTCCATACACTCCAGCATACCAACGAACACTCGTTCCACGGGGAACTCCCGCCTATGAACGTCGCCCTTCTCAAGCTTCCACGGATGCAGCGCTACGCGCTCGCCTCCATCTTTGCGCTGGCCCAGACGCCGAAGGAGCGTCGGCCGACCTCCGATGAGCTCGCCGAGCGCACCGGGGCGCCCCGCCCCATGCTGACCAAGGTGCTGCGCCGCCTGGTGGTCGCCGGCCTGATCGAGGGCGAGCGTGGGCATCACGGCGGGTACCGCCTGCTGCGGCAGGCGGACAACATCCTCATCGCCGAGATCCTCAACGCGGTCACCGAGGAGGGCTCGGTGGAGGGGCCGCGCGAGTGCGCCCTGCGAATCCACGCCTGCGATCCCGAGCACAAGTGTGTGCTCCACGACCGCTGGATGGCCGCCACGGAGCCGGTCGCCCAGCTGGTCTCGTCGATCACGGTCGGCGAGGCGATCCGCGACCAGGCG
>CAZKWG010000062.1:0-17578 GCA_964556105.1 uncultured Enterobacterales bacterium
CCCTCGCCCTCGCCCTCGCCCTCGCCCTCGCCCTCGCCCTCGCCCTCGCCTTCGCCTTCACCCTCACCCTCACCGACGCTGGTGTCGTCGACCTTGACGGGCTCGCAGCCGAGCGAGGCGAGCAGGGTGAGGAGCAGGAGCGCGCGCGGAGGACGGGTCAGGATCACAGGTCACCTCGGTGCTGGGGCTCCCATGACGTAGCGGGCCGGCACGCGGAGCGCTAATCGACGCGCAGGAGGCCACCATGCAGGGCGCTCGAACGCTGCTTCGGCACAACATCTTGAGCGTGGAAGGGTTCCCGGTGCAGACCAGCGCGGGCGTGGCCGAGTACGTGCGCCTCCGCTGCAACGACTGGGTCAACGTCGTCGCAATTACAGAGGACGACCAGCTCGTCCTGGTGCGTCAGCACCGCTGGGGAATCGACGCGTCCACCCTGGAGATCCCGGGCGGCGCGGTGGATCCCGGCGAGGACCCGGCGCTGGCGGCTCTGCGCGAGCTGGCTGAGGAGAGCGGCTATGGCGGCGGGGTCTGCGCGTCGCTGGGCTGGGTGTGGGCCAACCCCGCCATCCAGGACAACCGCACCTGGATGTTCCTGGTCGAGGGCGCCACCTGGCAGGGCGCGCCCGAGCGCGGGCCGGGCGAGGAGGACATGGAGGTGGTGCTGGTCCCCGCCTCGGAGATCCGCGCCCTTCTGGAGGGCGAGGTGGTGACGCATGCTCTCGCGGTCGTGGCGTTACAGCGCGTGTTACTGCGAACCAGCCGGTGAGCGGTCTGGCCGCGACGACCTCACCGAGCCGGGTGCGGCAGGTTATCGCGGAGCCCATGCGCCGCTTCTTCAACACCACCGGCCCGTGTGACCCCGAGCGGCACTACATGCTGCCGCCCGAGCAGCGCCTGCCGGAGCTGCAGCCCTTCATCGAGCGCCAGCAGTACTTCGCGGTCCACGCGGCGCGGCAGACCGGCAAGACCACGGCCATGCGCGCCTTCGCGGCGCGCCTCCGAGACCTTGGCTACGCCGCGATCCACACCACCCTCGAAGAGTGCCAGGGGGTGGAGGCGACGGCAGAGGCCGAGCCGATCTGGCTCGCCGCCATCGAGGGCGCTGCCGTGGCGCAGCTCTCCCCCGCCTGGCGGCCCCCTCCCCGCGGCGCGTTCCTGAGCGCCGAGCACGGGACAAGACTCCGGCAGTGGCTGCGGGCGTGGAGCGAGGCGCAGGCGCCGCGCCAGGTGGTGCTGCTGCTGGACGAGGCCGACGTCGTCTCGGGCCCAGCCCTGGTCAGCATGCTTCGCCAGCTGCGCGCCGGCTTCATGGACCGACCGGCGCGGTTCCCCTCCTCCGTGGCCCTGGTGGGCATGCGCGACCTGCGCGACTACCTGACGACCGCCAAGGACGGCACGTCGGTGAACCCTGGCAGCCCGTTCAACATCAAGGCGGGCTCGCTCGCCTTGCGGAACTTCTCCCAGGCGGAGGTCCGAGACCTCTACGCCCAGCACACCGCGGACACAGGGCAGGTCTTCTCCGACGGCGCCGTCGAGCGCGCCTTCTACTGGTCGCAGGGGCAGCCCTTCCTGTGCAACGCGCTCGCGGGCACCGTGGTGGACGAGCTGGTCGTCGATCGCGCCGCGACCGTCCACGCCGCGCACATCGACGCGGCGCGGGACCGTCTGATCCTGGCGCGCACGACCCACCTGGACAGCCTGGCGCAGCGGCTCCGCGACGCGCGCGTCGCGCGGGTGTTGCAGGCGGTGCTCCTCGGAGACACCCCTATCTCGTACGACGACGACGACTTTCAATACGTCGTAGACCTGGGGCTGGTGCGCCGCGGCCAGGACGGGGCCGAGGCCGCCAACCCGCTCTACCAGGAGGTCCTGGCCCGCCAGCTCTCCTACAACATCCAGGAGAACCTCGGCCGACCACGCTGGCGCTGGCAGACAGCTCAGGGTGGGCTCGACATGCCGGCGATCATGGATGAGTTCCTGAAATGGTGGCGTAACAATGCTGCTATCATCGATGCGCACGCCGATCGCGGCTACCTGGAAGCCGTCCCGCACCTGGCGTTGATGGGCTTCCTGCAGCGGGTCGTGAACGGAGGGGGCGTCGTCCACCGGGCGTTCGCCGCCGGGCGCGGCGGCATCGACCTGCTGGTGGAGTACGCCGGCGAGCGCCATGTCCTGGAGCTGAAGCGGGTGCCGCCACGACACCGCGCGCTCGAGACCGTCCGCCAGGAGGGGATCACTCAGCTCTGCGGCTATCTGGACACGGTCGGCGCCCGGGAGGGATGGCTGATCATCTTCGACCAGCGCCCCGACCGCAGCTGGGAGCAGCGCCTCTGGCGCGAAGAGCAGTGTATCAACGGTTACACGCTCCATATTCTCGGCGCCTGAGCGCCTCCGACCGCTTGCGCGCTCAAGGCCCGGCGATCACCCCCGCGCTCACCAGCGCGGCGGCGAAGCTCTCCCCGTCCGGGTCGTCCTGAGGGTAGAACACGGGCGGCTGACCCAGCGGCGCCTCCACCGTGACCCAGCTCCCCTCGGCGCTCTCGCCCAGGGTCTCCCCCGTCCAGAGGTGGACCCAGAGGCCGGGCGGCAGCCAGAGGGCGCGGGTGTCGGCGCCCTGCTCGATCACGGGCGCGACGATCAGGGGCCCGAGCTGGAAGCTCTGGTCCTCGGTCCAGGCGTCGCGCTCCTCGGGCCAGCCGAAGAAGAGGGGGCGGGCCAGCGGCAGCCCGCTCGCCTCGGCCTCCGCCATCAAGGTGGCGCGGATCGGCGCGAGGGCGGCGTAGACCCTGGCCATGCGGGCGAAGTGGGCGAGCGCCTCGGGGCTGTCGCCGACCTGGGCGTTCTCCTCGGGCTCGTTCGTGTCATGTGTCCGGAGTAACGCCGTGAAACACGCGAGCTCGGTCCAGCGCTGGAGCAGCTCCTCGTCGCGCGTGAGGCCGATCAAGGAGACGGAGAGGTAGCCGCCCGCGTCCGTGTGCTGGAGGGCGTAGCCGGACATTCCGCTGCTGAGCAGGGCGGGGATCACGGTCTGGATCCCGTCATAGGCGTCCCAGGTCACCGTCTGGTCGCCCAGCCAGAAGGCCCGCGCCGAGGCCGGGCTCCGCGCGTCGCCGCTGCGGTGGAAGGTCAGCAGGTCCACCCCCGCCCGCGCCGCCGTGTCCGCGTTGAGCTCGGCCCAGAGGCGCGGCCAGGCGTTGTGGGTGAGCCAGGGGTCGCTGCCGTCCGAGAGCACCGCGTCGATGGGCAGGGCCTCGCCGAAGTCGGCCATCCAGCCGTCCACGCCCAGCGCCACCTGCGCGAGCTGGAGCTCCTGCAGCCAGGCGACGGCGTCCGGATCGGTCAGGTCGACCAGCGCGGCCTCGAAGCCGCCCATCTCGACTTGATAGATGGCTCTGTCTTTTGTGGTGACCAGGTGGCCCCGCGCTGCGGCGTCATCGTAAACATTTGATGTTACACCTTGCTTTTCGCTCGCGTCCACAATGTACGGGTTGAAGTAGATGAGCGTGCTCACCTCCGCCGCGTCCAGCTCGGCGACCAGCTCCGCCCAGTCCGGGTAGAGGGTCGCGTCCGGCTCCCAATTCCACCACAGGCGGTCGCCGAAGCTGGTCTCGCGGCTGCCGCACCAGTCCTCGATCCACAGCCCCGCCACGGGGACGCCGGCCTCCTGGAGGGCCGCGAGCTGGGCGCGCACCGCCTCGGATCCACCGCCGGCGCGCACGCTGGCGCCCTGCTGGGTCCAGGCGGGCAGGGCGGCCATGCGGCCGGTGTAGGACGTCCAGGCCTGGGTCACGTCCGCGGGCGTGGCGCCGTAGATCAGCCCGCCCGTGAGGTGATCGTCCCAGGCCTCGACCTCGATCCGCGCCGCCTCGACGAGATCGAAGCGCGCGTAGCCCTGGTTCTCCAGGTAGAAGCCGCGGGGGGCGCTGGTGAGGAAGAAGGGGACGCCGGTGTACGTGGTCCACCAGTCGCCCGAGGGGTCGCCCGGCTGGGTGGAGACGACGCCGCTGAGCGGCTCGAGCCCGCGGCCGATGCCCTGCTCCTGCACCCAGACGGGAACCATCTCGTTCTTCAGGTCGAAGCGGCTGTACTGGGCGCCGACCCCGAAGATCTTCTCGTCGATGGTGGACGCGAAGCGGAGGCGCAGGCGGTTGATCTCCTGGTCCTCGGCCTCCTCGCCCAGGGTGACGGCGAAGCGCAGGCGGCTCCCGTCCAGGTCGGAGAGGTCGAACGTGTAGGAGAGGTCGCAGTCGCTGAGCGCGCCCGACAGGCGCAGCGAGCCGTCCGAGCGCTCGTCCACCGCGTCGATGGACTGGGCGGAGCAGAGGTCCTCCTGCGCGTCCTCGATGACGAAGGAGCCGCTGCCGTACTCGACGGCGGCCTCGCCGTGGCTGGCGCTCAGGAAGTTCTGGCCGGCGGGGCTGGCCCAGAGGTTCTGGTCCGGCGCGTCCTCGTGGGCGATGCTCAGGGTCGCCTCGTCGGACGTGGCGAAGTCGTCCAGCGGCGTGGAGAACGCGACCGTGAACGCGCCGACCTGGTACGACGGGGCCTCGTCGTCACGGCAGGCCAGCAGGAGCGGGAGGAGCGGGAGGGAGATCATGGGGGGATTCTACCCGCTCTCGGCGAGGAGGGCAGCCGTGGTCGCGAACGGCGGCGCCTTCGCCTCACTCAACCGATCGTACGGTCAACAGAAGGCGACTCCCCTCCTCGGTGACCGGATCGTCGAAGCCATCGCAGCACAGACGTCAGCCCTCGCCCTCGGCCACCGCCATGACGCGTGCGGACATCGACGCTCCTCTTGGGCTTGTCCAAGCGGAGCTCACGCGGGTGGACCTCATCGCATGCCAGGTCAGCGCAGCACAGGCACCGGCCCCCCCGCCACCCGGATCCCCTGCAGCAGGCTATCCAGTCCTGCTTGTAGCGCGCCCTCCCCGCTGACGATCATGTCCGCGTGCGCACGCGAAGGCGCGACGAACTGCAGATGCATGGGGCGCACCGTGGCCATGTACTGTCGAATCACGCTCTCGACGCTACGGCCGCGCTCGCTGACGTCACGCAGGATCCGCCGCGCCAGCCGGATATCGTCGGCCGTCTCGACATAGACGCTCAGGTCGGAGAGCGCGCGCAGACGCGGGTCGTGGAGCGCGAGGATGCCCTCGAGGACGATCATCGGCCGCGGCGCCACCCGATCCGTCTCAGGGCGCCGGCGGTGCGTCTTGAATTCGTAGACAGGCAGCTCGGCTGGCTGACCGGCGCGCAGCGCGCGCAGGTCCTCTACCAGACGATCCGTGTCCAACGCGTCCGGGTGATCGTAGTTGAAGGTCGCCGGCTCGGGCACGTCCACATAGTAGCGGTCGTGCGAGAGGTGCAGGGCGCCCGTGGCCTCGACCAGCATGCGCGCCAGCGTCGTCTTGCCGCTGGCGGTGCCGCCGCCCAGGTTGACGACGAAAGGTCGGCTCACGGCAGCTCCTCCCCATGGACGCGCACGACGGCGGAGATCTTCGCGCCGGGCATCACGGTCAGCACGCCCGCGTCCAACATCCCGTCGATGACGCCCGTGCTGTGCAGCACGAGCTGCTCGCGCACCCGCAGGCGGCCGATCACCGCCCCGGCGATGATGGCGCTGGCCACGTCGGCCTCGCCCTCCACCCGGCCGTCGGCGCCGATCTCCAAGGCGTCCTCGGTGTAGAGACGTCCGGTAAAGGTCCCGTCCACGCGCACCCGGCCCTCGAAGGAGAGATCTCCCCGATGGTGGGTGCCCGGGCCGAAGACGGCCCCGAACGGGCTCTCCGCCGGAGCGGCCACTAGCGATCCGTGGCGAGCTGGTTCACGAGGCGCTCCAGCTCATCGCTGGAGTGGTACTCGATGACGATCTTGCCGCGCCCGGAGCGCGCCGCCGGCTGCAGCTTCACGCGCGTCCCGAGGGCGCGGGTGAGCGCGTCGGTGAGCCGGTTGGTGGCCAGCGGCGCGTCGGTCGCCACGCGGCGGCGGGGCTTGAGCAGGGTGCTGACGAGGCGCTCCGTGCTGCGCACGCTGAGATCGTGGGTGAGGATCTCCTGGAGGGCCATCTTCAGCCGCGGCTCGTCCGGCAGGGCCAGCAGGGCCTTGGCGTGGCCGGCGCTGATGCGGCCGGCGCGCACGTCCTGCAGCACGAACTCCGGCAGCTTGAGCAGGCGGATGGCGTTGGCCACGGTCGCGCGGTCCTTGCCGACGCGGCGGGCGACCGCCTCCTGGGTCATGGAGAACTCGTCCACGAGGCGCCGGTAGGACTCGGCGGTCTCGATGGGGTCCAGGTCCTCGCGCTGCAGATTCTCCACCAGCGCCAGCTCGAGCTGCTCGCGCGACCCGACGTCTTCGCGTACCCACACGGGGACCTCGTCCATCCCGGCCAGGCCCGACGCCCGCAGCCGACGCTCGCCGGCGATCAACACGTAGCCGCCGCGCTCGTCCCGGCGGACCAGCAGCGGCGTGAGCACCCCGTGCTCGCGGATGGACTCGGCGAGCTCTTCCAAGGCCGGACCATTGAACACGATGCGCGGCTGCTCGGGGTTCGGCCGGATCTGGTCCAGCGGCACCATGCGCAGCGCCCCGCGCGGCGTGTCGGAGACGGCCAGCAGATCAGCGGGGATCAGGGCGGCGAGACCACGACCCAGGGACGGACGGCTCATGAGGCTTCCTGTGCGAGGCTTGCCCACGCGGGCGGCTGAATGCGAGCGACGAGCTCGTGGGCGAAGGCCAGATAGGACTCGACGGTGCGCGAGCTCGGGTCGTGCAGCCCCACGGGGAGGCCGTAGCTGGACGCCTCGACCAGGGCCGGATCGCGGGGGATCTCGGACTCGAAGACCTCGTTGCCGAAGACCTCGCGCGCCTGCTGCGAGACCTCGAGGCCCAGGCGGCTGCGGCGGTCGATGTTGTTCAGCAGGATGCCCGAGCGCTCCAGGCGGCGGTTCAGGCCCTGCCGCACGGCGGAGACGGTGCGCAGCGCGTCACAGAGGCCCTGCATCGCGTAGAACTCGCCCGACAGCGGCACGATCACCGAGCTGGCCGCGGCCAGCGCGTTGACGGTCAGCAGGCCCAGGCTGGGGGCGCAGTCCATCACCACGAAGTCGTAGTGGGCGGCCTGGCGCAGCGCGGTGCGCAGGCGCAGCTCGCGGTTGGGGAGGGCGGCCATCTCGACCTCGACCCCGACCAGCGAGCGCGTCGCCGGCAGCAGGTCCAGGCCCGCGCAGGGGGTCGGCGTGGCCGCCTTGCGCAGGTCGCAGAGGCCGAAGATCAGCTCGGCGCTGCCGAGCTCGGTGGTCTCCCGATCGACGCCCAGGCCGCTGGTCGCGTTGCCTGGGGGCGCCAGACCGACCCGCCGCACGCTGTAGCCGCAGCTGGCCAGCGCGGCGCCGAGATGGATGGCGGTGGTGGTCTTGCCGACCCCGCCCTTGGGGTTGGCGACAGCGAGCAGGTGGGACATCGGTGGGCGGGTCTTCGGAAGGAGGAGGGGAGGCGGGAGCCCGGGGAGGGCGGGGAGGGCCGGGGGAGGTGGCCCTGGATGATCGGCGAGGTAGATAACCTGAAAGAACGGTAGCAGCTCTTGTCATGTCAAGCAAGCGCTTGAGGCGGATTCTTGAAGACAAAGAAATTATCGGCTTGTCAGATTCACTATCGTCGATGGGTCTCGCCGGGAGAGAGTTCGCGCTTGCGGCGGCGAATGTCCAGCAGGAGACTTCATCTCATGGAGCGGACGATGGGTGTTGACCGGCGAGCTGAGGGGGCCCGAGGGGTCATGTCAGGAGATGTTGATGTCCTCTCCTGACATCTCCCAGCAACAGGTCCTCTACGAGCTGCTCCTGAGCTGCTTCTCGCCCGATGAGCTCCGGCGGTGGGTCGGGACGCTCCCCGACGGCGCCGCGCTGGTCGATGAGCTGCCCGGCGGGGCGGTGAGCGCGAGCCAGTTCACCCACCTCGTCGTCGAGGCCGCGATCAGCCGTGGGCTTCTCGACCGAGCCTTCTTCGAGCACCTCAGGGCGGCGCGGCCGAGGCGCGTCGATGACATCGATCGGGTGGCGATGGCGTGGGGCCTGGACCAGCGGGCAGGCGCGAGAGCCGGCGGCGCGCTCGGCTCCAGCAGCAAGGGCAGGCAGAAGACGAGAGGAGACCTGTGGACGGAGGACAGGAAGGAAGACAGGAAGATCGTCATCTATCCGGTAGACGGCTCGGGCGCGGGGCCTCCGCCCGAGCTGCGCGCCGTCGCGCCCCTGAGGTTGGAGGACACGCTACAGGAGCTCGAGGCGGTCGCCCTGCCGGCCGAGAGCCCTCCCGCCGCTCAGCCCCAGACTCAACCCCAGGCTCAACCCCAGGCTCAACCCCAGGCTCCTCCCGAGGCTCCCCCTCAGACGCCTCCCAATCCGCCGCCCGACGCGCCGCCCCTGCCTTCGCCCCCGGCTCCGACAACGGCTCCGCCTCCAGCCGCCCCGCGCCCGCTCCCTCCCCGCCCCTTCGTCGGCGGCCTCGATGATCAGCCCGCCACGGAGGACCGCCTTGGCTTTCGGCCCTACGTCAGCGGCGTCGCCGAGTTCCTGCTCAGCGAGGCGACGCGTCCGCCCTTCACGATGAGCGTCGAGGGCGAGTGGGGGAGCGGAAAGAGCTCGTTCATGCTCCAGCTCAGCGAGGCGATCAAGGTCCGCAGCCGCGAACGGGGCCGCCGCGCGCAGGTCGTGACCTTCAACCCCTGGCGCTACGACAAGGAGGACGCGGTCTGGGCCGCCTTCGCGCTCGAGCTCATCGAGCAGCTCACGCGGGCGCAGCCCTGGTACTGGCGCCCCTGGCTGGGCTTGAAGCTGCGCGCCCGGAGGCTGTGGCGTCGGGAAGGTCTCCTCGCCTTGATCTCGGCCCTGCTCTTCTGGTTCGCGCTGCTGCTGACCCCCTATGCGCTGCTCTGGCTCGTACCCACCGCCGTGGTCGACGCGCTCGGCGCGAAGCTGCTCGGCTGCGCGCCGGACAAGGCCTGCACGCTCTGGTCGCTGATCCGAACGCACACCAGCGTGATGGTCCCCGCCTATCTGGTCCTCCTGCTGGGGGTTCGCGCGGCCGTGGACCAGGCGCGCAAGGTGCTGGAGAACCCGATCAAGGTCGAGCTGAAGCAGATCACCGCGGGGCCCGGTTACGCGGAGCGGCTCCCCTTCCTTCATCACTTCCACGAGGACTTCCAGCTTGTTGTCGATACCTATGTCGCCAATGGCCGTCTCTACGTTCTGATTGACGACCTGGACCGCTGCGAGCTCCCGCGCGCGGCCGAGCTGCTGCAGGCGCTCAACCAGATGACCGGCGCCAGGACCCCAGTGGTCTACCTGCTCGCCCTGGACCGCGAGAAGGTGGCCGCCGGCTTCGCCGCCCGGCACGAGAAGCTCCTCCCCTTCCTGAACCGCGGGCCGGGACCGGAGAAGCCCGACCGGACCGAGACCAGCACGAACGCCATCGCCTATGGCTACGCCTTCATCGAGAAGTTCGTCCACCTGGCCTTCCGCCTGCCGCGCCCCTACGAGCAGGACCTGGTGAGGATGATCTCGGCCTCCTCTCCGAAGGTCCCGGCGCTGAGCGGCGCGCCGCAGCGGAGCTCCACGGGCGCGCTCGCGCCGTCGCAGAGCCTGCCCCGGCAGGACGGCGCGCCGACAGCGGCGGTCAACGCCCCGGACACGGCCGCCGAGGACCTCGCCCTTCAGGAGATCATCGCGTCGGTGGCCGATGGCCTGAAGGACAACCCGCGGCGGGTGAAGCAGTTCGTGAACCTGTTCCGCCTGACGGTCTTCATCGGGCGCGAGACCGGGCTCTTCGACGCGCCCGCCGATCAGGATCTGTTCAGCCCGCTGACCCTGCACCAGCTCGCGAAGATCGTCGCCATCCGCGTGCGATGGCCGTTGTTCTTCGAGGATCTCTTCGAGAACCGCTTCCTGCTGGCCGAGCTGTCCCGCCACGCGGCCGCCCCCTCAGCCCAGCCGCCCAGCGCGATGGTCGCCTTCTGGTCTCGCATTCCATCCCTGATTGCGCTCATCCGTCGAGGGGACGGGCCCGACCACGCCATGGACCGCATCGACGTGAACCGCCTGCTGGAGGCCACGCCGACGGGCCGTTGAGCGCCTCTCACCCGAAGCCCGCCAGGCTCCCCACCCGCAGCGCCTCGCAGACCGCCGCAAGCTCCGCCGCGCCGGGGCGCTCCAGCTTCAAGGTGAGCGCCTGACCGACATAGGCGCCGCTCTTCCAGGTCAGCGTGAGCTTCGGCTCCTTCGGGAATCCCGAGCTGGCGTCGCGCGCCGCCAGCAGCGCGGCGTGGGGCTCGTCCAGCAGCACCGTGCGGTCCGAGCGGCGCTCGGTCGCGACGCCCGCGCGATTCCGTTGAAGGATGCGATCATCTCGTCGTTCGAAACGATGGCGCCGGTCGGTGAGCAGCACCACCCCGGGCGGCTGCTCGGGCTCGGCCAGCCAGGCGGCGCGGACGGCCAGCAGCGGGCGCTCTCCCTCGGGGAGCCGAAAGCCGGCGTCTCGAAAGGCGATCAGCGTCTCCTGCGCCTGGAGCCCGCGGGCCAGACAGCGCTCCACCGCGACGCTCCAGCCCTGCACGAGCTGCTCGAGCTGGCGCTCGCAGGCCACGAGGGCGTCATCGAGGGCGTCCAGCTCACGCTCGAGCGCGGCCCGCTGGGCAGGATCGCCGCGCTTCGCCTCCACCGCGTCCAGCTTCGCCCCGACCGGCGCCGTCAGCGCGCCGCGCGTGGTCTGGGCGCGGTGGAGCTGCTCGTGAGCCTGCCCCTGAAGGCGAGCGATCTCGGCCTCCAAGCCGCTGTACCAGCGCCATCCGCCCTGGCGCACGCCGGGCAGGCTGAGCGCCAGCGCCGCCAGATCGGCCCGCCGCCGCTCCAGCGGGTCCATGACCGCTCCCAGGCCGAGGCGCCGCCGCAGGTGCTCGATCTGACGCTGCAGGGGGTCGGTGGGTCTCCCGCCGAGCGCGCCGCCAATGGGCATCGTGTCCTCCCACGCCTACAGCATACTCCCCCGCGACCGCCTCGCGCGCTACCTTGCCCCCGTGCCCGTCTTCCGCATCCCCGATACCCACGCCTTCCCGCACCCCTCGCTGGCCGAGCCCGACGGCCTCCTTGGGGTGGGCGGCGACCTGGATCCGGCGCGCCTGCTCTTCGGCTACCAGAACGGGATCTATCCCTGGTACAGCGAGGGCCAGCCGATCCTGTGGTTCTCGCCGGACCCGCGCTTCGTGCTGCCCACGGACGCGCTGCACGTCCCGCGCAGCCTGAAGAAGGTCATGCGCCAGGGGCGCTACGAGATCCGCCTGGACACGGACTTCGAGGGCGTGATCCGCGCCTGCAAGGCGGCGCGCCGCAAGCGGCAGCGCGGGACCTGGATCACCCGCGACATGCTGCGCGCCTACATCGAGCTGCATCGGCTGGGCTTCGCCCACTCCGCCGAGGCCTGGCTGGACGGCAGGCTGGTGGGCGGCCTGTACGGCGTCGCCGCGGGCCGTCTGTTCTCTGGCGAGAGCATGTTCGCGCTGGAGCCCGACGCCTCGAAGATCGCCTTCGTCTGGCTGGCGCGCCAGCTTCAGGTCTGGGGCTTCCCGCTCATCGACAGCCAGTCCTACACCGAGCACCTGGAGCGCTTCGGCGCCCGCCACATCCCTCGGGAGGCCTACCTGGAGGCGCTGCCGGGCCTGGTCAGCCAGCCCGGCCGGCTCGGACGCTGGAGCTTCGACGAAGGCTTCGTGCCGCCGGAGCTGCGATGAGCGCGCATGGGGCTCCGCCCATCGCCCTCTCCGTGGTCATCCCCTGCCTGAACGAGGCGCGGACCATCGGCGCCTGCGTGGCCGAGGCGCGCCAGGGCCTCGCGGAGGCCGGGCTGACCGATCGGGGGGAGGTGCTGGTCGTAGACAACGGCAGCGAGGACGCGAGCGTGGCGCTGGCCGAGGCCGCTGGCGCCCGCGTGGTCGCCTGCGCTGAGCGTGGCTATGGCGCCGCCCTGCGCGCCGGCTTCGAGGCCGCCCACGGCGCCGCCGTGCTGATGGGCGACGGAGACGGCTCCTACGACTTCCGCGAGATCCCACGCTTCTACGAGCTGTTCCGCCAGGGGGCGCGCTTCGTGCTCGGCGACCGCCTGAGCGGGACCATCGCGCCCGGCGCCATGCCCGCCGCCCACCGCTACCTGGGCACGCCGGTGCTCACCGGTCTGTTCAACCGCCTCTACGACGCGCAGATCTCCGACTGCAACTGTGGCATGCGCCTGGTGGAGCGCCGCACCCTGCGGACCCTGGACCTGCGCGCCAGCGGGATGGAGCTGGCCAGCGAGATGCTGGTCAAGGCCCGCCTGCAGAGCGTGCCCATCGTCGAGCTCCCCATCACGCTGCGCCGGGACGGCCGCGACCGCCCTCCCCACCTCCGCCCCTGGCGCGATGGGATGCGGCACCTGCGCGTCCTGCTGGTTCACCTGGGCGATCGGTGAACAGACATATCGCCTACCAGTTTACGTTCAGCGAGTAGGTGCCGTACGCGCTGCTGCCCGCGTCGACGATGATCCAGGCGGTGAGCGCGCTGCCCGTGCTGTTGGCGTAGTTCAGGAAGGGCGTGCGCCCGCGATCGGCGACCAGGCAGGTCAGGTCGCCCAGGCAGGTCCCGGAGCCGGACGTGCAGGAGGGCGAGGCGTCCTCCTCGCAGCTCGAGACGAGCATGATCGAGACCTCGTCGCTGAATCCCGGGGCGAGCGAGAGCATGGAGGCGTTGAGCGTGCGGCCGGCGGGGATCTCGACACGGATGGTCTCGTCCCGACCGGTCGAGTTGCCCGACGCGGCCACCCAACACGCCGCCGTGGGGTCGAGCTGGTAGGTGGCGCCGTCGTCGGTCGTGTCGCCGTTGATCGTCCCGGTGCTGGTGGCGGTGCGGTCGCTGGTGCAGGTGGTGTCGACGTCGGTGTCGGTGTCCGTGTCGGTGTCCGTGTCCGTGTCCGTGTCGGTGTCCGTGTCGGTGTCCGTGTCCGTGTCCGTGTCCGTGTCGGTGTCCGTGTCCGTGTCCACGTCCGACTCGGTGTCGGGCTCGCCGGTGTCATCGGTCCGAACCACGGGGACGCCCCCGTCGTCCTCCTCCTCGGGCGGCTCGCGGAGGTAGAAGGGGTCCAATCCCAGCTTGCAGCCCGCGCCGAGCAGGAGCAGCACCGGGATCACCGCGAGAGATAGATTACCTTGAAACTTTGCCTTCATCGTATCCGTCCCAGATCCGCGCCCAGATGGTCCGCGCGGCGCCTCGAAGTGTCGGCGCCCCCAGTCTACCACGGGCCCGCCGGAGGCGACGCCGTCCTGGACGGGATCCTCGCGAGCGGGCTGGCCCCGCCGACAAGCAGGCAGTAGGACTTGCCGATGCTGAACATCCTGCTCTCCCTGCCCGTCGCCCTGGCCGCCGCTCCCTGCCCCGACTGGCGTCCCGGGTGGAACCGCTTCGAGGTCGACGGCGAGGCGCGCTCCGTCTACGCCCTGCTGCCTGCGCCCTCCGACGAGCCCGCGCCGCTGCTGGTGGCCTTGAACGGCACCTCGGAGAACGGCCAGCTCTTCGCGCTGCGCGCCCGCCTCGCCGACTATGCGTCGCGAGGCTTCCTGGTGCTGGCCCCCTCCAGCGCCGGGCACGGGATGATCTGGCCGGTCTGGGACGCCATGCGCCCGCCCGGCCAGGAGGAGGCCCCCAACCCCGATCTTCAGCTCTTCGACGCCCTCGTCGCCTGCGCTGTGGACCAGGGCAGGGTGGACCCGGCGCAGATCTGGGTGGGAGGGCACTCCGCGGGCGGCAGCATGACCAACTACGTCCTGCAGCGGCGCGCCTCCGTGCTCGCGGGCGCCCTCGTCGGCTCGGGCATCTACGGCAACACGAGCCCCGTCGCCCCGACCGCGCTCGACGAGCTGCTGGTCATCTTCACCTGGGGCGGCGAGAACGACCGCTGGTCCGGGCGAGCCGGCGGCGTGCGCGTCCAGAACATCGGCTTCGAGGCCGAGGCCGCCGCGGCCTCGCAGGCCTACGCCGCCCAGGGCGCGCGCGTGATCACCTGTCGCGGGGCCGAGGAGGGTCACGCCTGGCTCGACGAGCTGAACGGCTGGATGGCCGACCAGATGCTGGCCAGCCCGCGGGGCACCGAGGCGCTGACCCTGGCGCCCCTGCCGCCCCTGAAGCGCCCGCCCGCCTGCGCCGCCGAGCCCTTCCAGGACGCTCCCGGCGCGCAGGTCGCCTGCGAGGGCGCTGGGGGCTGCGTCTCCGCCTGCCAGCTCTTCGCCGACTGCGCCGTCGAGAACCCCACCGTGGCCCCGGTGCTGAGCCGCGAGCTCTCCACCCTGGGTTTTAGTGACGGCGCCTGCGGGGGCTGCGTCTCCTGGTGCACGTCCGAGGCCACCACCCCCGCCGATCTCGCCGTCCTGAGCTGCGTGGAGCAGGCGCAGGGCCAGGCGATCTGCAGCGCCGGGGTGGCCGGGGCGAGGCCGCTCATCGACGCCGTGAACACCTGCTGCGCGGGCGCCACGGGATCGGCCTGGTGCGCGGAGGTCTGCGGGACGCTGAGCAAGAACAGCGCCGCGAAGGCTTATTTTCCGACCTGTAGAGCGGAGTGGTAGTCCGCGAGCGTCTCCTGGCCCCTTCACCCCAGCGCGGCCTCGGCGCGGGCGAGCGCCTTCGCGGCCTCGCTGCCTGGGGTGACCCGCGGCGACACGTGACGACGCGCCTCCGCGAGGCTGGCCAGCGCCGCGTCCTGACGCCCGAGCCGCCCCAGCAGCTCCGCCTCATAGGCCAGCAACAAACACAGGCTGTAGCTGTCCGCAACGCCGACGAGCAGCGCGCGGCCCTCGGCGAAGACGGCGAGCGAGCGCTCCACTTCGCCCACGAGGCCGAGCACCCTCCCCAGCCGCGCGCAGAGCAGCCGCTCGAGGTCCCCGCTGCCCGCGCGCTCCGCGAGGGCGCGCCCCTCCTCGAGGGACGTGATGGCCTGCGCGAGGTCGCCCTCGTCCTGCAGACAGGTCCCGAGCGCGCCCAGGGTGATCGCCACAGGGATGGGCAAGCCGGACTCCCGCAGCACGCCGAGCGCCTCCGTGAGGTGAACCCGCGCGACGGCGGTGGCATCACGATCCTGCGCGCAGTGCCCGAGCTGGAGCAGCGCCAGGCCGACCCCCCGCGCGTCACCCAGCCGGCGAAAGCCGGCGAGCGCCTCGGACAGCGAGACCTCCGCCGCCTCCAGGTGCCCGACCCCATTTTGGAGCACACCCAGGTTGAGCAGGAAGATGACCACTCTCCGCCCATCACCCAATCGAAGCGCGTCCTCTCGCGCCGCTTGCAGACAGGCGATAGCCTGTTCGGAGCGCCCCTGCAGGTGGTAGAGCGCACCCCGCTCGCCCAACAGGCTCATGCGCACCGGCCGGGGAAGCGCCTGGGCCTCTCCGGCGAGATCCAACACGGCGAGCCCCTCTGTGACCCTGTCGAACTGGCGCAACAGGGCGGCGAGCTGCACACGAATCAGGGTCGCGCGGGCCCTGCGTCCCTCCGTCAGGGTCAGCGCCTCCTCGAGCGCGGCCCGCGCCTCCTCCAGCTCCCCCCGATCGCCGGCCTGCGTGGCGTACACGGCCAGCGCCAGCGCCCGCTCTGCGCCCGTCGCGCCAGCGAGCGCCTCGGTGAGCGCCTCGCGCGCAGGCGCCACCCGCCCCAGCAGGCGCAGCGCCTCCGCCCGATCCTTCTGGAGCGCTCGCCGGGTCTCCGGCGCCAGCGGCCCGCACGCCAGCGCCTGGTCGAGCAAGCTCAGACCGTCGGCGTAGGGCAGCGCCATCGTCGCCCAGATCGCCCGCGCTGTTCCCGCCGCCACCACGGCGTCGCCCCGCGCGACGGCGCGCGCACAGGCCGCGCGCAGGTTGTCCAGCCCCGCGATCCGCGCCCGCAGCCCCGCCGCGTCCTGCTCCTCCACCAGCGCGTCCAGGGCCTCGGGCGCCCCGAGCCGCGCGTAGTGGCGACCGTGCGCCTGCTCGGCGTCCAGCCGCGCCGCGCGCTCCTCCAGCCTCTCCGCAGCATACGCCTGGAGGTTGGCCAGGAGACGCCAGGCCTCGCCCTCCGCCGCGGGCGGTCGGACCAGCGATCGTTGGGCGAGGCTCCAGAGCAGCCGCGCCGGCTCCTCCCCGCCGATCACCACCTCGGCGGCGCCCTGGTCGAAGGGCCCCGCCATCACCGCGAGGCGCGCGAAGGCGACCCGCTCGTCCTCCTGCAGCGCCTCCCAGCTCCCGTCGATGGCGGCGCGCAAGGTGACGTGGCGGGGGTTGGCGCCGCGGGGGGCGGCGAGCAGGGCGAAGCGGGCGCTCAGGCGCTCCCGGAGGCGCGCTGGAGAGAGCGCCCGCGCCCGCGCGGCGGCCAGCTCGATGGCCAGCGGCAGGCCGTCCACCTCGGCGACCAGGGCGCGGATCTCGGCGGCGGCGGCCTCGTCCCAGTCGGCGGCGGCGCCTGCGGCCCGCGCGCGCAGCCGGGCCAGCGCCTCGCCCGCGCGCGGGTCCAGACTTTGGACGAGGTAGACCCGCTCGGCATTCGATCCAACCGGCTCGCGGCTGGTCAGGATCAGGCGCAGCTCGGGCGCGCCGGCCAGCAGGGTCTCCGCTACCGCCCGCGTCGCCAGGGTGGCCTGCTCGGCGTTGTCCAGCACGCACAGGCAGGGCCCGCGCCCGCGCAGGGCCCGGACGACGTCCTCGGAGAGCGCCCCGCGACCGGGCTCGACGCCGTGGGTGCGGGCCAGGGCGCCCCAGATCGCCTCGGCCGTAGCCGCCTGGCTGAGATCGGTGAACCAGGAGCCGCCCGCGGGGACAGCGCGCCAGGCCAGGCGCAGGCCCAGCCGCGTCTTGCCCATGCCCCCCGGCCCGACCAGGGTGAGCAGGCGCGCCCCCGCGCCCAGGATCTCCTCCAGCGCGTCCAGCGCCTCCTCCCGCCCGAGCAGCGGGTCGAGCTCGGCCGGCAGCCCCACCCGCAGGGTCGCGGCGGGCACCCAGGCCTCGCCCACGCGCAGGACCTGCGCGGCCTTGGGGTGGTCGAGGATCGGCGGCGCGAGCGGATCGTGGACCGCGTCCTCCCAGACCTGCACGGGCAGGTCCACGCCCTTGAGCCGCCACCAGCCGCGATCGCGCAGCGGGAGCTCCGCCGGCAGCCTCTGGCGCGCGGCGCCGGAGAGCAGGGTGCGGCCGGGCGGGCAGAGCGCGCCGAGGCGGGCGACCAGCGGCTTGGCGATCCCCTCGATCTCCCAGGCTTTTGCGCCGTGGGCCTGCGCCTCTGCGCTGGCGGGAAGCACGTAGACCTCCGCCGCGTGAACCGCGATCCGCGCGCCGGGGAGGGCGTGGACCTCGCGGGCGAAGGCCAGGGCCGCGCCCACCTCGGGGAGCCGCAGCAACACGGTGCTGGTGTGGTCGAGCGCCTCGCCGCCGTGCCGCGCCAGCAGCGGCGCGAGGTCGCGCCCATCGGGCAGCTCAGCGAGGACCAGGACCATCTCCGTGGGCGTCATGGGGCGCCCCTCACCTCGGCGCGGGCAGCGGCCAGCGCGACGCTGA
>CAZKWG010000063.1:0-17463 GCA_964556105.1 uncultured Enterobacterales bacterium
ACCAAGGAAGTGCTCTGCCAGCTGAGCTACATGGGCGTGGTGCGCAGGTCAGGAGGGTCACCCCTGACCTGCGCGAGAGAAAATGGTGGGGAGAAGTGGATTCGAACCACTGTAGGCGCAATGCCGGCGGGTTTACAGCCCGCTCCCTTTGGCCGCTCGGGCATCTCCCCCGAGAAAATCGTCGTCGAATTCAGAGACCGATTGGAAGAGCTGGCGGTGGGACTTGAACCCGCGACCTGCGGTTTACAAAACCGCTGCTCTGCCAGTTGAGCTACGCCAGCGTGGTGGAAGCTGGGGACATCTACGTCCAGGGACAGCCGACCGTGAAGGTCGGTTGACCTGGACGCGGAGCGGGCGAAATGTATAGTTGAGCCCCCGGGCTGTCAACCCGGATTCCCAGGCAGATCGAACAAGTCGCCGCTGAGGACCGGCTCGAGCACCAGCTCCTGGATGTAGACCTCCTCGACGAGCACGCCGTCGCGCTCGACGCGCGCGTGGAAGGGCACGACGAGATGCCGGTCGAGCCTACGATAATCGTCATAGCGGAAGGTGAGCTGGCCCGCCTCCGCCGACCAGGTCACGCGGCGCAGCGTGTGGTCCGTGGGATCGAAGGCCGCCGAGACGAGCCCGCCGCGCGCCTGATCGACCGGCTCGAGGATGAGGCGGCTCCCCCCATCCTCGACGGCGGTGCCCGCGAGGCGCAGGTCGCGCCACACCTCGGCCGTCTCCACGTCGTCGGGCAGGCCCAGCGGGACGGCCAGCACGGTCTCCGGCGAGAAGCGCGCCAGGACCTCGCGCGCCCGTGAAGGGTCGCGCTCCGTGACCGCGCCATCGACCACCACCCACGACGTCCCGTCGGGCCGCACCACCGTCACGCTGTTCTGGCCGGTGCCCTCGGTGATCTTGACCTCGAGGCGCGTGCCCGGCCCCTGGCGGAGGTAGACGTTCTGCGCGACCAGCGCCGCCCCGTCAGCCGGGATCTTTCGGTCGTAGACGAAGCGCACCGCGGCCGCCTCGGCGAGCTGCTCGAGACCGGCCCCGCGACCGCCGTGCGCCCGGACCGCCGCGTCGAGCACCTGCTCCGCGCCGCTGTCCGCGCTCCGCTTGCGCTTCGTGCGCCCCTCGCCTTCCGCGGCCTCCGCGGGGGCCGGCGTAGGCGCCGTCACGAGCTCCAGCTCCTTGAGCTCCTTGCCGTCGCGCGCGTAGATGGTCGCGGGCGCTTCCGCGCTGGCCATGCGCCCGGCGGCGGCGCGCGCGGCGTCGAGGCTCGGGAGCCCGTCGACGACGACGAGGTAGGCCCAACCCGTGTTCTTGACGTAGCGGCGGACCACGCGGGCGCCATCGACCTTCGCGCTGGCGAGCTGCGCCTCCGCCGCCTCCTTGCTCTGCTGGGGCGCGAGCTCGACGGCGAAGTCCGACGCCCAGGCCGGCGGCGCGCCGACCGTCAGCAGCGCGATGAGGAGGAACCCGATGATCGACCTGACGCGCACTGAACCTCCACGGGGCGGAGCCCCCTGCTCGCTCAAGGCTCTAGCGCCTGCACCGCCGGGCCGCCAGCCGGCACCTGCACGGGGTTGCCTTCGGAGTCCACCCACTCGATGGCCGAAAACGGGACGTTCTCGACGACGAGCGGACTGGGCATGAAGCTCAAGAAAAATGCGATGAAGGCTGCGATCGCGATGAGGCGCGCCCGCGGCGTGGGCGCAGGATGCTCGGGCACCGGCAGGCTCACCCAGGCGCGCAGGACCAGCAGCAGGGTCGCCCAGACCAGCCAGCCCGACCAGAGCATCCCGGCGCAGAAGGCCAGGAACACCCCCGCTTTCGCGACCGTGGGCGCGTGGCGCGGCGAGAGCGCGTTCAGGATGTGCCCTCCGTCGAGCTGCCCGATGGGGAGCATGTTGATGCCCGTGAGCAGACAGCCGACCCAGCCCGCGGTCGCCACAGGGCTGAGCACGGCGTAGCGGCCGGGCGGAGCGCCGAGCATCAGGTAGCCGAGCAGGTCCATCACCGGCGGATTGGCGAGGATCAACATCGGCAACGTATCGGGGGGCGGCACGGGGGCCAGCCAGGAGAGGGGCGGTAGGCTGAACAGCCACTCCAGCGCGCGGTCGAGGGCGCCCGGCTCGGAGATCACGGGGATCTCCGCCGGCAGACTCCAGACGACCTGAGGCCCGGCGTGCTCGACGGTCGAGGGCAGCCCCACCGCGATGGCGAGGAGCGCGACGAGAAACCCGGCGAGCGGGCCGGCGGCCCCCATCTCCAGCAGCGCGGTGCGCGAGGTCGGCATGCTCCTCAGCCGGATGATCGCGCCAAAGGTCCCGAACGCGGCTGGAAAGGGCAGGAAATACGGCAGTGAGAGGCGAAAGCCGTGCCGCAGCGCGACCAGGTAGTGGCCCATCTCGTGCGCGAGCAGGATGCCCATCAGCGTCAGCGCGAAGCGCGCGCTGTCCGCGGCGACCTGAGGATCGGAGAAGGGATCTCCGCCCGCCCAGGTGTAGCCGAACACGGCGTACACCGAGAACAAGGTCGCGAAGAACAGGACCACCGCGGTCCGGTACTCGCGCCTCAGCTCAGGGTCGGCGTTCTCGACGTGCACGGCGCGCCATAACACAGCGCGCGGCGCGTCACCCCTCGTCTTCGAGCGTGTGAATCGTCAGCTCGTAGGTGCCCGTGCCGCTGTCGCTGGCGCCGACGACCAGGATGTACTCCTCGCCGCCCTGGAGCGTGATCTCCAGGTAGGCGTCCTCCGCGTCACCATCGGTGGTCCCGCCGAGATTCCGCGCCATGTCGTAGGTCGCCTCGTCGTCGTCGTCGGTGGAGTCCTCGTCGAGGACGTCGCTGCCGAGCGGCGTGTACCCCGTGGAGTCACCGCCAGCGAGGGTGCACTGCATCACCCAGGTCTGCTCGAGGAAGGTCTCGGGAGCGGGCTCGTCCTCGTCGAGGACGCCGTCGAGATCCCAGTCCACGTCGCAGGTCGTGGCGCTCTCCGAGAGGGTGCCGCAGGCGTCGAACTCTTCGTCCGAGTCGGCGTAGGGCTCGGTGGCGAGGAAGACCTGGTAGTAGAGATACTCGAGGATGCTGGACGGATACGAGAAGCTCACCCCGTCGTCGCAGGTCCCGCTGCTGGTCCCGTCCACCGTGGGCGTGGGGACATACGCGGCGGGGACGACGGCGAGCCAGGGATCTTCGGGGCTCGCGTCCCCGTCCACGTCGAAGCGGCGGGTCAGCCAGATGGCCAGCGAGACCTCCTCCCCGTCGCGGTCCGTCAGGTCGAGCAGCCAGCGATCGGTGTCGGGGACGTCGTAGGGCTCCTCCTCGCCGTCCGCGTTGACGACGACGGTGAGGCCCGGGCTGGAGAGCGAGCCCAGGGCGTAGATCGTGCCCTCGCCCACCGGCAGGGAGGGCAGGTCCAGATCGTTCGCGTCCGTGGGGGAGAAGATGTCCTCCACCGCGACGTCCGAGCCGAGGTTGTTCCAGCGCACCACGGCGCCGGCGAAGCCCTCGTCCGACCCCTGGATCTGCAGGCCGGTGCTCGCGTAGGGCAGATCGGTCAGGCGGACCACCTGAGCGGCGTAATTGCTCTCGACGTACCCGTAGAACTCGAGGCCCGTGACGTGGATGAAGTGATCGGTGTTCTCCAGCGTGACGAGGTTGCCCGTGTTCTCGGTGGGCGTCTCCGTGGTGCCGCCCTCGACGTAGACGTTCTCGCCGTGGATGTTGATGCCGGTCTGGTAGCCGTTGGCGCCGTAGTAGTCGCCGGGCAGCGGGTCCGAGGTCGGCGCGCTGATCGTGCTGCTGGAGACGAAGGGGGGGTAGGCGGCATCCGAGACGAGCCGGTCCCCGTCGCCGTCGGTCACGCCGGTCGTGAGCAGCGCCACCTGCCAGGCGACGACGAGATCGACGAAGTCCGCGCCGGTCGCCTCTTCTACGGCGTCGGTGCCGGTGGAGGCGGTCTGAAGGAGGGAGGCCAGCAGATCGGTCCCGTAGGCGTCGACCAGCCAGCGGGCGAAGAGATACTGCGCGCCGACCGACTCCGACGAGATGCTGCCCTCGGCCTCGGTGTCCGTGAGACCGTAGAGGTGGGGCGCGTCCAGGTACATCCACGCGTCGTCGTGGTAGACGGCGCCGAAGCCGACCAGATCGGCGGCGAGCGAGCCGAGCGCGGCGTCCATCCAGCTCTCTTCGGCCTCGCCCCCGTACTCGAGCACGTGCTGGTTGTAGGAGATCAGGCCGGCGTAGGCGCGCGCGATCTGCGAGGCCAGCGAGACGGCGGTGTACTCGTCGATGGTCGTGCTGGCGAGCGAGTTGTAGTAGCCGTAGGGGTCAGGCGCGAAGACGTAGATGACCTCCTGCTCGTTGCTGCCGGGGTTCCCGTCAGCGTCCCACTCCGAGAGGTCCACCTCGGGGTCGGCGTAGGACTCGACGACGCCACCGGGGCTCTCCTCGTCGTCGCTGGTCAGCGGCAGGACGTTGAGCACAGGGGTGATCACGACGCTGACGAGCCCGTCCTCGTTGACGTCCGAGACGTCGCCATAAAGCGAGCTGATGTTCGGGAAGATGTTGGTGTCTACGATGTCGGCGATGGTCTGCAGGTCGCAGTTGTCGAAGCCGTAGGCGTCGTAGCGATCCTCCTCGTCCAGGATGCCGTCGCACTCGAAGTCCCAGTCGATGGGGACATCGTTGTCGACCCAGATGGCCACGCTGTCGCCGACGGCCCAGAGGGTGGCGTCCACGAGATCGTAGGTCTCGTCGTCCTCGAGGTCGTTGCGCACCCGGAACTCGCGCTCGGTCACGCCGATATCCGAGATGCCGAGGGGGGGAGGCGGAGCCGGGGGAGGCGTCGCCGTCTCGATGCGGCCGAGCGCGCGGGCGGAGCGGAGCGCCGACCGGAAGGGGGTCTCGGCGGCGCGCGCGCGGGTCTCGGGCTTGCCCGGGCGCCCGGAGCCGCCACCGCCGCCGCTGCTGGCCTCCTCGGTGTAGCGGAGCTGGTAGTTCAGCGCCTTGTCCTCGGTGTTCACCACGACCATATAAAACTCGTGGTTGAGGTTCGACTCCCCGGACTCGTCGCCCAGGTTGATCTCGGCGACCCCGTCGCTGTCCTCATAGGAGACGACGTCGCCCTCCTCGTCGAACTCGCCCTCGGTGCTCGGGGAGCCCGTCTCCCCCTCGCCCTCACCCTCGCCCTCGCCCTCGCCTTCGCCTTCGCCCTCACCCTCTCCTTCGCCCTCAGCGCCCGAGTCGTTGCCCGTGGGATCGCTCGTGTCCGTGTCTCCTTCGGTGTCGCCCGAGTCGGACCCCGAGGAGTCCCCCGCGGTCTCGCGCTCGGGGGGCGGAGCGGGGGTTCCTCCGTTTCCGAAGTCGCCTTTGTCCGTGAGCTGATCACAGCCGGCCAGCAGCAGGCAGATCAGAAGCCGGGGCTTGAGGATTCGACCAATCATGACGGGCACCTTGGAGAGGATGTCCCAGGTTGCCTACCTGAACATACCTCCGGTACCCAGCATAGCGCCGTTCGGGCGCGTGGCGCGCACCCGATCGGGCGCTTCTCGATAGGCTGGCGCCCCCCGTCGTTTTCCCGAGGCCTCAGATGCGCACGGCGGCTCAGGGACGCGCTTGTGGGGCGCGCCTGGGCTGAACATCTACCCAGGACCGCCCCTCGGCAGCGGCGGCGGGGGGCACGCCGAGCAGGGCCTGCACCGTGGGGCCCACGTCCACCAGGCGCGGCGCCTTGGGCGGCGTGTCGAGGTTGGTGGCGACCAGACCCTGGACGTCGTTGGGATCGCTGCCGGCGTGATCTCCCGACCAGCGGCGCCGGTTGTCGGCGAGCATGGTCAGGGGGATGCGGCCGAGGGTCGTCGCCTTCCCAGCCTGGTAGCCGTCCATGAAGGCCAGCACGAGGTCAGGAGCGCGCCCAGCGGCGGCGCCACGATAGAGCTCCTCGCCGAGGAGGACGCGCGAGAACACGGGTGCGCGGCCATCTTTTACCTCGAGCAGCCCCGCGGCGATCTCCTGGAGGAGCTGCCGCGCGCGGGCGGGCGGGACGCTTCCCTCCGCCTCGCGGCCCTTGAGGTTGAGGTAGACGAAGCCGGACCCGAAGCTGTAGGCGCTGCTGCGGCGCCAGTCGATCTGCTCCTTGGAGACGAGGTTCTCATCCGATCGGGCCACCCCGGGCGCCAGCTTGAGGTAGCCCTTCTCCAGCAGCCAGGTGTTCACCTCGAAGTCGCGCCGATAGCTCTGAAATCCCGCCTCGGAGACCACGATCAGCGTGTCGCCCGGCTTCAGGCGCTCGCGGATCTTCCCGACGGCGCGATCCATGTCCACGTACATGTCCTTGAGCAGCCCGCCGTAGGCTCCGGCGATGCGCTCGTCGTAGGCCGGGTGCGAGGGGTCGCCGAGGCGCATGAACATGTGGCTGACCACGTCGGTCCCGGGGAGCACGGCGACGACCAGCTCGGCGTCCCTGCGCCCGAGCTCGCCCAGCACGATCTCCAGGCGCTTCTCGTAGAGATCCCGGATCTCCGCGGCGAGGACCGCCTCGGGGACGAGGTCGGAGGAGAGCGCGGCGGTGTCGAAGGGCCAGCCGAGGGCCTTCCAGTCGCCATAGGTCTGAAAGACCTCGGCGCCGAAGCTGGCCGGGTTGGCGACGGGCAGCCAGGGCTCGCGCGGATCCACGGTCAGCGGCGTCATGTACAGGCGCGTCCGATCGCCGACCTCGATGGGGAAGAAGCGCACGCGCGCCGAGACGGTGACCTTCTCGCTCAGGGGGAAGCGCAGACTCACCCAGGGGCTGAAGGCGCCGACGCGGGCCTCGACGCTCTGCCCGTCGGCGACGATGGTCACCCGATCCACCCCGACCAGCCGAAGCTCGAGCGGGAGGGTCGGGCGCAGGCCCTGGGCGTTCTCGGGACCCTCGATCAGCGCGGTGAAGGGGCCCTGGCCGTCGAGCCGCCCCAGATCTCCGCCGGGGACCTCGGCGGCCAGCGCCTCGTCCGTGAACTCGGTGGAGAAGAGCGAGAACGTGCTGTTGGTCAGCCGCAGATCCGGGAAGCCCAGGCCGGCCAGCACCTCGACCTCCTTGGGCTCGTCCGGAGGCCAGACCCAGGGCACGAAGAGGAGCTTGACCCGAAGCCCTGCCGCCGCCACGCTGCGCCAGAAGGGCTCACCGCCCCGAGCGGGCAGCGCGCGCGGGCCGCTGACCAGCGCCCCGTCGGCGGCGAAGACGGCCTCATCGAGCTTCATGCCCTCGTAGACGGGTCTATAGGTCGCTGGATCGCGCCCGATGAGGCCGAACACGCCGTGGCTGCCCGGGGTGGCGCCGGTGGCGAAGGTGGTCCATGCCGCCGCGTTGTTGGGGGGAAAGGTGGTCTCCATCCTCGCGTTTCGTTGGCCGTCCAGCAGGCCGTCCAGGTTCGGCAGATCGCGACGCCAGCGATCGACCCAGTCGGGGTCCACGCCCGGGACGCCGATCACGATCACGCGGCGCTCGGCCGGCCGCGCGTCCTCCGGAGGGCCGGTCGGCGCGGCCAGAACCGGGACCAGCGGGGTCTTCTCGGCATCGGGGGACGCCTCTCGTTGACCACCACGACAGGCGGCCAGCGCGAACACGAGGGGCAGGAGGCGCGTGAGCATTCGGGAACCTCCTCTGTGATGTATCCCCTTCGGCCCAGGCTCGCCGTCCGCGGTCAGCGGCGAAGGGCGACGCGGAGGCTCCATCCGTCAGCGCCAGGGACGAAGTCCTCGCCGCGCACGCGCTCCAGCTCGGCGCCGAGCTTCCACCAGCGCGCGTCGTCGCGACGCCAGAGCGCGATCCCGAGGGTGTGCGCCAGCTCGTCGGTGGAGAGCGCGAGCAGGTTGTCGCCCGTCGCCTCGATGATCCCGACGCGTCTGCGGCGCTCGAAGGAGAGCTGCCCGCCGAGGTCGCCGGGGAGCCAGGTGACCGCGCCCCAGGCGCTCAGGCTGTCTCCGCCCGCGGGGTGGCCCATGGCGCGGCCCTCCCGGGTGAAGCCCTGATGATAGATGCGGTGCCCGGTGTACCAGCGGAAGGTGTCGTCGAGGATGCGCGCGCCCTCCGCGCTGACGCTGAGCGCCCCGGCGCCGAGCTCCGCGCCGAGCAGGTTCGCCACCCCCGCCAGCGAGGGGTACGGGATCCCGAAGCTCTCCCGCGCGATCACGTCCTCGCCGCCGTACTGCCACCACAGCTCGACATAATCAACGCTGATATCTTTTTCGATCCGCGCGGCCAGCGCGCGCGCCGGGATCGTCACGCGCACGTCGAGGGCCGCCAGCTCGTTCTGGTCGGGGAGGAGCTGCTCGGGATCCCCGTAGATATGGGGCTCGGTGGGGAGGAGGAGCTGCAGCAGGTCCGGAGGTGGCCGGTCCACGCCGCCGAAGATGGCCATGCGCGTCCCGCCCAGCTCGAGCCAGGGGCGCAGCGCCCAGCGGGCGTCCATGAGCAGCCAGCCGGGTCGCAGCACGTCGCTTCGCGCGCCATCCAGCCAGCCCGCGCCGGCCTCCAGCCTCCCCTGCCCCCAGCGCGCGCTGGAGCCGGAGCGCCAGGCCACGCTGCCCAGCGGCGCCGCGCGGGCGTGGTCGCCGAGCATGAGGCTGCCGTGGCGCCCTGGGCCGATCCACCGATCGCGCATCCCGAAGCCCACGCTGAGCCCGCGGTGGCGCGCTCCCACCCAGGCGTCCGCCACGCGCAGGAGCGAACCGAAGGGCGCGATCTCCAGCCCGAGCTCCGGGGCGAAGCCCAGCTCGAGGGCCCCCAGATAGGCGCGCCCCTCGACGCCGGCGCGCAGCGAGACCAGCCCCTCCTCCGCGTCCCCTCCCCCACCTCGAGGCGCGAGATCGCCCACGACGAGCCCGCCCCTCGGGTGGAGCCTGAACGCCCGCGCCGACCAGGGAGATCCCTCGCGCGAAACCTGAAGCTCCGGCCCAAAGAGCGCCTCGATCGCCGCTGTGTTGAGCTTCTCCTCCTCGGGGAGCAGAAAGGTGCTCAGCTCGAGCGGACTCCGGTCCGAGCCGCCGAGCACCACGGCCTCCGCGCGCGCGCGCGCCGCCCGCCCCGCGAGGATGGCGCTCGGGTCATCGGCAGGCCCCCCGAACGCGGCGAGGATCGCGAGAAGCAGCACCACGCGTCGACGCTCCTTCGAGCTCGCAGGATAACCAGCGCGCACGGGCGATGGATACGAGAGAATAGTGACTGATGTCTCCACCCCCTCGACCATCGCTCCTGCGCAAGGGCGCCCTCGGGCTCGCCCTTGGCCTCGGTCTGGGGCTCGCGCCGGCTCGGAGCGCCAGCGCGGAGGAGCTGCCCCTCGCGCAGCCCAGCTACACCTGGCCCCCGGAGACGGCGCTGCACCCGGTCGGCCCTCGACCCTGGCTCACCTGGCACCGGGCGGTCGCCGCCACCATGGCGGGTCCTGACGCCTCGTCCATGTTTCGCGACACCGCCACCGCGCTCGACGTGCGCTGGCGGCTGGTCGCCGCGGGGCAGGAGCCGCTGCCGCCGACCGACGAGGAGAGCCAGCGCGCGCTGAACCTGAGCATCCAGGGCGCCTCGCTCGGCCTGTCGCGGGCGATCGCCGACGCCCTCGCCCAGAGCGAGGTGCTCTCGGTGGTGGGGAAGGTGGTGTCGGCCAGCCTGCGACCGGCCGTGGTGGTGAAGCAGGGCCCGGAGGGAGCGCGCGTGTCTCTGGACGAGCGCGCCTGGTCAGCGCAGGCGACGCGCGCGGCCGTCACGGAGGACCCTCGCCCGGGATCGCCCAGCGCGGCGCGCCCCCCTCAGCTGCGCGTGGGCGGCGGCGTTCGCCTCGTCGAGGACAAGACCCTCGACTACGAGGAGCCCTTCTCCAACCTGGGGCCCTCGGTCCAGGGCTGGATCGGGCTGGATCGGCTCGCGGTCGAGGCGCTGCAGCTCGACGTCCGCTGGGTGAACCCGCTCGAAGAGCAGAAAAACCCGGTCATCTGGTGGAATCTCGCGGCCCGTCAGCGGATCGGGTACGGCCTCTCGCTGCGCGCCGATCTGCAGAGCGAGGACAGGAACCCGCTCCCGAACCGCGCGCGGGCCGGGGTCGCCTGGCAGCTCCCGGGCCTGCCCGGCTGGCGCGTCGGGCTGGAGGGCGTCCGCTATCTCCCGGACGCGGAGGTCTCTGGCGACGAGGGCGAGTGGGTGGGCCAGCTCCGCCTGTGGTCCAACCTGGACTGGCGCCTGCCGGTGGACATCGATCGCTGGCCGCTGGGGCACGAGATCGACGCGCCGGGCCCGATGATGCTCGCCGTGCGCGAGGGAGGCCCCAATCAGGTCAGCCCGATCACCTTCGCGCCCGCGGAGTCCGGGCTGGCGACCAGCCTGTCAGGGGCGGAGCAGCCGAAGCGCGAGCGTGGCGTTATAGGCGACATTGACATCCCCTGAGTCCCGCAGCCGCGCGAGCAGCTCGAGCGAGGCGGGATCGCCGATGTTCCCGAGCGCCCAGATGGCGTTCAGCGGCGGGTCCGACTCGCGCGCCTCGAGCCAGGCCACCAGCGCCGGCACCGTGGAGGGGTCCTTCAGGCGCCCGAGCGCGTCCACCGTCTGGCGCAGGACCTTCTCATCGGTCTCGGTGCTCAACATGGCGGCGAGCGTCGGGGCCGCGCTGACGGCCTCCAGCTCAGCGAGGCTGTCCACGGCGTTCTTGCGCACGGCGGGCCGGGGGTCCTGAAGCGCGACGATCAGCGCTTGAACCACGGCCTCCGAACCATAGTTGCGCGCGATCTTGGCCGTGTCTTCGCGGACGACCGGGTTGGGAGCCGCCAGATTGCGCGCGATGTCCTCGTCCGACGGCCCGCAGGCGACGAGCAGGAGCGGAAGGATCAGACCGGTCATCGCCCCTCCCCCGGCGACTTCGCCGTGTAGGCCTTGTAGACCTTGACGTACTCACCGTAGCCGGCCGCCTGCAGATCGATGCGGTTCATCACGAAGCCGAGCGGCTTGAGCCCGACCGCGTCCATGCGGCGCCGGAGGTCGGCGATGAGCTGTCGGCTGGTGGTCTGGCTGGAGACCACCAGCAGCATCCCGTCCGCGAGCCCGGCGACGGAGAAGGCGTCGCTGACGATGAGCGAGGGCGGCGTGTCGATGAGGACGAGATCCCAGCCCTCGCGCAGCTGGACCAGCAGGTCGCGGAGACGCTGACTGTCGAGGAGCTGGCCGGGATCCGGCGGGATCGGGCCGCTGGTCAACACCGTGAGCCCAGGCAGGCTGGTGGCCTGCACGGCCGCCTCCAGCGTGGCCTGCTCGGTCAGCACGCTGGTCAGGCCGAGCACGTTGCTGGTCGTCGGGAAGGCCCGATGCTGGGTGGGGCGCCGCAGATCCGCGTCCACGACCAGCACCCGCTGACCCTCGCGCGCATAGGCGATGGCCAGGTTCATCGTCACCGTGCTCTTGCCCTCGCCGGGCAGCGCCGAGGTCACGCCGATCACCCGCAGCGGGCGATCGAGCGCGGAGAAGCGCAGGGCGGCGCGGACAACCCGGTAGGCCTCGAAGATGGGATCGGTGGCCGCGAGCCCGTCCACGATGCGCCGGTCGCCGGGCAGCTTGAAGCGCGGGACCATGCCCAGCCGCGCGAGCGGCCAGATCTCGTTGACGTCCTCGGGGTTCTTGACGGTGTCGTCCACGTACTCGAAGAGCAAGGCCAGCCCGAGCCCGAACGCGATGCCGACGATGAAGCCGAGCACGATGTTCACCAGCAGCTTCGGGCTGCTGGCCTTGTCGGGCGCGGTCGCCGGCTCGATGAACTGCAGGCTGCTCATCAACATCGCCTCGGCGACGCCGATCTGGTAGCGCTGCTCGACCAGGCTCTTGAAGACCTCCTCCGCGGCCTCGGCGGCGAGGTTGAGCTGAGCGAGGCGCCGCATCTTGTCCGGGTACGCGGCGAAGGTCTCCGTCTGTCGGGCGATCGCCGCCTGGATCTCCGCGCCGCGCTCGATGAGGCCCGAGAGCTGGGACTGCAGCGCCTGAAGCGCCGGGTCCAGGTCGTGCTGCTCAGCGAGGGCCTCGGCGATGCGGGCCTCCTCGAGGGCGATCAGCGCGTCCAGGCGCCGGACATCGGGGTGCTGAGCCGTCTTCTCCTGGAGCTCGTCGGCCCGCTCCTGCTGGAGCTCGAACAGGCTGCGCTGCAGGATCTCCAGCTGCGGGTTGACGGTGATCGTGCTCGCGGCGATGCGGGTCGGATCCTCCCGCGACTGGAAGCCCTGGGCCTCGGCGATCTTCGCGCGCACCTCCTGGATGGCGGCGGCGTTCTGCTCGCCGTCCAGCATCAGCTCGGAGAGGCGGGAGATCGCCGCCTTCATCTCGCTCTCCAGGTCGATGACCTGCTCGGCGGCCTGGGCGTCCGAGATCTGAGCGAGGGCGAGGTCGAACTCCTGGCGGACCACCTCGAGCTGCTGCTCGATGAAGCGCCGCGCGTCGCGGGTCTGCTCGCGGGAGGACTCCTGGCTGCGCTCCACCGCGACCTTGACCGCCGTGTCGGCCATCAGGCGCGCCAGCTCAGGGTCGTTGGCGCGCGCGGCGAAGACCAGGACGGCGGTGCCCGTCTGGTTGGTGACCGAGAGGTTGGGCCGCGCCTCCAGCTCGCCCGTGAGCCCGGCGACCAGGATCTTGTCGTAGGTCAGCAGGCGGCCGTCGCTGTCGCGGAGTTGCAGGCGCCAGGCCAGATCGTCGAGAATGGGCCGGGTCGTGACCAGCGCGATCTGGTCGGCCACCTCGTCCGACGAGGAGCTCAGGCCCGCCGCGACCTCCGACAGCCCCATCTCCGCCAGCACGGACATGGAGGCGTCGCTGGAATTGATCAGGACGCGCGCCGAGGCTTCGTAGTTCTTCGGCAACACCAGCGCGAGGATGACGCTCAGGGTCACAAAGAAGAGCACGGACTGGACAACCAGCCATTTGCGACGGAGCAGCGCGGTGTAGAGCTTGAGGAGTTCCATGAGGTCTCGAAGCCAGTCACTCTATCCAAGCCCGCACCGCCAGGGAAGCGAAGATCGAAAGAGACGCCACTTCGACGATGTCGCGATAAGGTGTGAGCCTCGACACCAAGGCCCCGCACGGGGGAAACACGACCCGATGTCCGCACCCCTCCTCGTTCTGCTCGCCTTCGGTGCCCCGACCGCGCTCGCCAGAGAGCGGGCCGAGGTCCAGAACGTCAGCGAGGCCGCGCTGCCCGGCCCCGAAGACTTCCAGCTCGGCCCCGGCGACCGCATCTCCGTCCGCGTCTGGCGTCAGGAGGACCTGACCATGGATCTGGTGATCGCCCCGGACGGCTCGATCACCTACCCGCTCATCGGCCGCGTCGAGGTCGCCGGGCTCACCTACACGCAGCTCAGCGAGAAGCTCACCGCGGCGGTCTCGACCTACTACGCGAACCCGCAGGTGACGGTGAACATCCTCGAGGTCCAGAGCCAGAAGGTCTTCGTGGTCGGCGAGGTCACGGCGCCCTCGGTGCTGGAGCTGACCCACCCGCTGACCGTGATGGAGGCCATCACCCTGGCCGGCGGGATCAACAGCTACGCGCGCACGCGCAACGTGCTGCTCGTGCGCGGAGGCCTCGAGGAGCCGGAGCTGTACACGGTGGACGTCCACGCCATCCTCTCCGAGGGGAAGATGGACCAGAACGTCGTTCTTCAGCGGGGCGACATCCTCTTCGTCCCCACGCGGACCATCACAAACGCCGCCCGCTTCTTCAAGGACGTTCAGACCGTGCTGGCGCCCTTCGTCGCCGGCTCGGCCATCTACCGGAACGCGCTGGGGAGCGGGGCCCAGGGCACATCCTCGGTCCTGGAGTAGGCTGCCTTGTTACGCGCCGGCCTCCTGGGGGCCGCCGTCATCGCCCTGGATGTGCTGGCGTTCATCCTCGGCATCTGGCTGGCGGCGAACTTCTGGCTGTGGTGGCGTCCGCAGCTCGCCCTGGTCGTGCCGATCCGCGTGCTCTCGCTCTACGGGCCGAACCCCTTCATGCCGCCCGCCGCGCTGATGCTGCTGGGCTGGCTGATCGCGATGCGCTCGGCCGGGCTGTACAACCCCGGCCAGATGACCAGCTCGGTGCACATCGCCAAGGGCATCACGCGCGCCGCCTTCCTCGTCGCGGCCGGCGTCGTGGTGCTGCAGTTCTTCACGAGCGCGCAGAGCTGGTCGCGGGTGCTCATCCTGGCCACCGTCTGCAGCGTGACCGCGCTGAGCGCGCTGCTCCGCCTGAGCTTCTTCCGTATTCAGCGCTTCGTACCGAAGCCGTTTGCGCCCGTGCGGGTGGCCATCGCCGGCACGGGAGAGGACGCCGCGCGGATGGACGCCCGCATCCGCCGCTACGGGCACGGCACCTACGAGGTGGTGGGCTTTCTGAAGGCGGGCGGCGAGCGTGCGCCCGCAGCCATCCCCGAGGCGCGCGTCCTGGGCGAGGTCGTGGACTTTCCGCGCCTGGTCAACACCTACGACCTGCGCGTGGTGATCATCACGGCCTTCGCGCTGGACCGCGACGAGGCCCTGTCCCTGGCCACCCGGGCGGACCAGATGGGGTTGAAGGTCTTCCAGGTGCCGTTCACCTGGGGCGCGGCGAACCCGAGGATCGACCTCGCCACGCTCGGCGATCTGCGCCTCATCGATCTGACCGCGCTGGCCTACCCCTCGTGGGGCGGGCTCATCAAGCGGGTGATGGACCTCGTCCTCACGCTGGCGGGCGGCCTCGTGCTGCTGCCCTTCCTGCTGCTGGTGGCGCTGGCGGTGAAGCTCCAGGATGGCGGGCCGGTGCTCTTCGTGCAGCCGCGCGCCGGGCGAGGCGGCCGGCAATTCCCCTTCTTCAAGTTCCGCTCGATGGTCACCGACGCCGAGCAGCGGCGCGCCGAGCTCGCCGCCCAGAACGAGGCGGGCGGCGTGCTCTTCAAGATGAGCCACGACCCGCGCGTCACGCCGCTGGGGAGCTTCCTGCGCCGCTGGTCCATCGACGAGCTGCCGCAGCTCTGGAACGTCATCCGGGGCGACATGAACCTGGTGGGGCCGCGGCCGCTGCCGATGAGCGACCTCGAGGGCGCCGAGAAAGACCCGGAGATCGCCTACTGGCTCGAGCTGCGCGGCAAGGTCAAGCCCGGCATCACCGGCGCCTGGCAGACCGCCGGCCGGTCTGATCTCAGCTTCTATGACATGGTGCAGCTGGACATCGACTACGTGCAGAGCTGGTCGCTCATCCTGGACATCGTCATCCTGCTGCGCACGCTGCCCGCCGTGCTGCGCGGCCGAGGGGCGCGGTGAAGGTCGGGCGCACCGCGCTCCTGCTCGTGCCGCTGGCCCTGTTGAGCCGAGGTGTCGCCTTCCTGGTCCCCGTGGCCGTGGCGCGCTGGTTCGGCGTGGGATCGGCGACGGACGCGTGGTTCTGGGCCCTCTCCTTCCCGACCTTCCTGCTGGTGCTGGCCAGCACGGCCGTCGGCACGGCCTCCCTTCCGGCCATCGCCGCCGCCCACGCGGAGGACAAGGGGCGCCTGGAGCCCCTGCTCGGCGGGCTGCTGGTGCGGGCCGGCCTGGGCGCACTCGCGGTGGGGCTGGGGATCGCCGCGCTGGGACCGGTGCTTCTTCCAATATTAACCAATTTCGATTTTCAAACACAATCGTTGGCGCGCGACTTCCTCTGGGCGCTCGTGCCGTTCATGGGCCTGACCTGCATGAGCGCCGTGCTGCGCGTGACCTGCGAGGTGCTGGGGCGCTTCCAGGCCGTCGCGCTGACGCCCCTGCTGCGCGCCGGCGTGGTGATCGCGCTGATGGGCGCGCTCCGCGGGACCATCAGCGCCTACGCCCTGCCGGTCGGGCTGGCGGCGGGGGAGCTGGCGCAGCTCCTGCTCTGGGCGGCGATCGCGCGGCGATCGGGCATCCGTCTGCGGCCCACCCTCGGCCTCGACCCGGCGGTGCGGCAGGTCGGGCGCGATCTGGCCCTGATCCTCGGGGGTGAGGTGCTGGTCGCCCTGAACCTCGTCATCGACAAGGGCTTCGCCGCGGCCCTGCCGCTGGGCTCGGTCGCGACGCTGGAGTATGCGGATCGGGCGCGGGTCATCCCCCAGACCCTGCTGGAGAGCTCGCTCCTCATGGTGGCCTTCGCGACCTGGTCGAACCTGCGCGCGGCGGGGCGCCACGAGGAGGCGCGCGCGAGCATGGGAGCGGCCCTGCGCTGGACGCTGGCCCTGGCGGCGCCCGTGCTGGCGGGCATGTACATCGGCCGGGTGGTGCTGGTGCGCCTGATGTTCGAGCGCGGCGCCTTCCTGCCTGCCGACACGCAGGCGACGGCCGCCGTGCTGGCCTGGTTCATCCCGGGCATCCTGCCCAACCTGCTCGGGATCCTCGCGGTGCGCGCGCACGTCGTGGAGCGGAATCTTCGGCTGGTCTTCAGCCTCGGCGCGGTGTCGGTGGCGCTGAACTCCACGGGGAACATGCTGCTCATGGGGCCGATGGGCCTGCCCGGCCTGGCCCTGGCCACCACGCTGACCAACCTCGTGGTCCCGGCCATCTACCTCTGGCACCTGCGCGGGAAGATCGGCGGAGAAGGGGGCTTCGCGGCGCCTGTCGCGCTGGCGCTCCTCGCGGCCGGCGTGGCGGCGGCGGTGGAGCTGGGGCCGGGCGCGCCCCAGACCCTGTGGAGCCCCGTCCTGGCCGTCTCCGCCGTGCTCTGCCTGGCTCTGCTGGGCCTGGGCCTGCGCATCGCCGGGTTTCGCCGATGATCACAGCCGCCGCCCGCTGGCTGGCCCCCTTCCTGCTGGCCGCGCTCCTCTGGGTGCAGACCTTCATCGACCTGGAGCTGGCCCTGGACCTGGGGCCCTGGCACATGAACGCGCCGCTGGCCGACCTGCTCGCGCTGCTCCTGATCCCGCTCGGGCTGTGGCTGCAGCGGCAGGCCCCGACCCCGCCGCCCGGCTGGCAGGCCTACCTGATCTTCTTGCTGGCGTGCGCGCTGAGCCTCTCCCACGCCCTCGAGCCGGCGACGGCGGCCCACCACCTGCTGCGCAAGCCCATCTTCCTGTTCGTGGCCTACGCCTGCTGCCTGCCGGTCATCGTGCGCCTCTCCCCTCCCTGGGTGCTCGCGCTGGGCCTGCTCGGCGGGGCCGTGATCACGTCCGGGGTCTCGCTGACCACCAGCCTGCTGCGCATCGCCGCGGGGGACGCGCTCTGGTTTCAGACCATCGACGGCCTCACGCCCAATCACAAGACGCTCGCCGTGGCGCTCGCCGGGCAGCTCCCGCTGATCATCGCGCTCCCTCGCCTGCTCCCGGCCCTGGGCGAGCGCGCCGCCCGTCTGCGTGGCCCCACGCTGGCGCTCGTCCTGATCGCCCTGCTGGCCAGCGCGTCCAAGACCGCCTGGATCACGGCCGCCTTCGCCATCGCCTGGTTCGTGCCGCGCGATCGCCCGCTGGCCACCCGCCCGCGCCTGCTCGGCCCGGCGGTCGTCGTCGCGCTGGGCC